>JAFZNQ010000045.1 GCA_017552965.1 Abditibacteriota bacterium
ACGGCTATAGCCACCGTGGACCAGAACGGCAAGGTCAAGGCCGTAGCCCCCGGCGCCACCACTATCCGGGTGAAGACCAAGGACGGCGGCTTTACCGCCAAATGCAAGGTGACGGTGCAGGAGCCCGCGGTCAGTGTGGAGGGCGTGACCCTGAACAAGACCAAGGTGACTCTGGACAAGGGCGCCTCCGTGACCCTGAAGGCCACCGTAGCCCCCGAAGGCGCCACCAACAAGGCGGTGACTTGGACCAGCTATGATACAAGCATAGCCACCGTGGACGCCAACGGCAAGGTAAAGGCCGTAGCTCCCGGCGCCACCACTATCCGGGTGAAGACCAAGGACGGCGGCTTTACCGCCAAGTGCAAGGTCACCGTCAAATAAGCAAGGGAGACTAAATCATGAGCAAATTCAAACTCGGAGCTTTTGCCGCTGCGGCTCTGGCTCTTTTGGCTATAGCGGCCTGGGCTGTCACCTGGAACGGCGCCACTACCATATTTTCGTCCCAGACCAGGGAAGACGAATATTATACTTCGTCGAAGGCCAACCAGAACTCCCTGCTCATAAGCACAGCCGGCACCGTGACGCTTAATGATACCATCACGGACAAGACCGGCGATTCATCCTCCGGGGACGACTGCAACTTTTACGGCATCAATTCCGGTATTATGTGCAAGGGCGGCGGCGTCACCTATATCAACGGCGGCTCTGTCACCACCGGCGCCACCGGCGCCAACGGCATCTTCAGCTACGGCGGCAACAGCGGTATGAACGGAGCGGCCGGGGACGGGACCACCGTGATCGTCACCGATACCGTGATCACAACTACGGGCGACTCGTCCGGCGGGATCATGACTACCGGCGGAGGCATTACCGAGGCTTATGATCTGTATATCAGCACCTCGGGAACTTCGTCGGCTCCGATCCGCACCGACAGGGGCGGGGGGACTGTGACCGTGCGCGGCGGGACCTACGAATCCACCGGTGCCGGTTCTCCCGCTATATACAGCACCGCTGCGGTGAGCGTTGAAAACGCGAATCTTGCCACCTCCGGTTCGGAGGCCGTGGTCATAGAGGGAGCCAACTCGGTCTATCTTTCGGAGTGTTACGTTGACGGCAACAACTCCCGCCTCAACGGCCAGTCCACCACCTATGACAACGTGAAGCTGTATCAGTCCATGAGCGGGGACGCCGCTTCGGGAACAGCTGTCTTCAACATGTACGGCGGCTCCATGATCTGCCGCAAGGGCAATATGTTCCACGTGACCAACACAGACGCGGTCATCGACCTGCAGGAGGTCAGCCTTGTCAACAGCTCCGACAACGTGCTGCTGGACGTTTCGGCGGACGCCTGGGGCACCTCGGGCAAAAACGGCGGCGCCGTGACGCTGAACGCCACAGACCAGAATCTGGAAGGCGAGATCAGGGTGGACAGCATTTCGAGCCTGACTATGACTATGACGGGCGACACCAGCTTTTCCGGCATGATCAATACCTCCGGGAAGCAGGGAACGGTAAAGGTGGTCATGGATGAGGATACCATCTGGAAGTTGGCAGGCGACAGCTATATATCAAGCCTTTCCAAAGACGATGACGCCCTTATCGACCTGAACGGCTACAGCCTGTACGTCAACGGCAAGCCCTATGAGCCGCCCTCGGTGGCAGTCACTGGGGTGAGCCTGAACAAAACGTCTGTCAAGCTCTCTGTCGGGGACACTTACCGCCTGACAGCGGCCGTGACCCCTTCGGGCGCAACGGATCAGAGCGTGACCTGGTCTTCGAGCGACAAGACCGTGGCCAAAGTATCCTCCGCCGGCAAGATCACGGCGGTGAGCGCAGGGACCTGCTATATCACCGTCAAGACCGTGGACGGGGGCTTCACGGCCAAATGCAAGGTGACGGTAAAAGCGGCCTCCGTACCCGTGACGGGCGTGACCCTGTCGGACGCCGATATCAAGCTGAAAAAGGGCGAGTCCGCGACTCTCACTGCGACTGTGTCCCCCTCGGACGCCACCGACAAGAACGTGACCTGGTCTTCGGACGACGCCTCCGTAGCCACCGTTTCTTCCGATGGAGTGGTGACCGCCGTGGGCGCCGGCACCGTCAAAGTGCGGGTGAAGACCAGGGACGGGGGCTTCACGGCCAAATGCAAGGTAAGGGTGACCGTGCCCGTCACAGGGGTCACTCTGAACAAAAAGGATCTGACTCTCACAAAGGGCGCCTCCGAAACTCTGACGGCGACCATAGCGCCCTCGGACGCCACCAACACAAACGTGAGCTGGAAGTCCTATGACGAGAGCGTGGCGACCATATCTGCCGACGGCACGGTGACCGCCGTGGGCGGCGGCAAGACCAAGGTGCGGGTGAAGACCAAAGACGGGGGCTTTACCGCCTACTGCTGGATCAGGGTGAAGGTCCCCGTCACGGGCGTCACCCTTGACAAGACCTCTCTGACCATTAGCAAGGGGTCCTCCGCTGCTCTCACCGCCACGGTAGCGCCTTCGGACGCCACCAAGAAGGATCTGAAATGGAAGTCCTACGACACCTCCATCGCCACCGTTGACGCCAACGGCAGGGTGAAGGGCGTGGCCAAGGGGACCACCACCATCCGGGTCCAGACCAAAGACGGCGACTATCGCGCCAAGTGCAAGGTGACGGTAAACTGAGATCATTAAGGCCGCGGCCTCTGGCCGCAGCCTTCTGCAATAAACGAGGTCATTATGAAAAAAACAATGTTATTATTCCTGGCGATCCTGGCTATTGCCCTGCCGGCAATAGCCGCCGGCGCATGGGAATGGAACGGGGCCACGGAGATCACCGGCCCCACTACCCAGTCGGGCAAGACCTATTCCTCCAATACCCGGGATCAGAACGCCCTGCTCATAAGCAACGCCGGGGAGGTGACCATCAACAACGCCACCGTCAACAAGAGCTACGGCTCCCTGCAGGCGGAGCTGTGCCGTTATTACGGCATCAACGCCGCCGTGGTGTGCGCCGGGGATGAAAAGAACTGCTCCGTGAACTTTAATCAGGGCAAGGTCACCGCCACGGGCGCCGGGGCAGCTGGCATATTCTGCTACTATGCCGACGCCTATATCGACCAATACGAGATATCCTCGGACAAGGAACGCGGCTGCGCCGCGGAATACCTTTCCTATATGGTCCTGACCAACAGCACGGTGAAGTCCGGCTCTCCCCTGGACTACTGCGCAGCCCTGGCTGCGGAAGACAGCAGCGCCATAGAGTTTTACAGCGGGACGGCGGAGGGCCTCTCAGGAGCTGCCGCAATATACTGCAATAACGGCGTGGTAAATGTCGATAATTCCATCGTTAAGGCCCACGAAGGCCCCGGCGTGGTCATGGAGCTGGAAAGCTCTGTAAATATGGCCGACTGCAATTTCCGGATGGAGCCCGAGAGCGAGAACCCTCCCTGCGCCGTCAAGATATACAATATCGAGGACAAGCCGCTGGAGAGCAAAGCCCTGTTCACCATGTCGGGCGGCTATCTGACCTCCCGCGATTGCTTTTACGTGAGCAACTCCAGGGCTCAGATATATCTGAACGACGTCTCTTTCCCCTTTGGCCAGACCGACACCTTCCTGTCTGCCGGTAAGTCGGAATACGGGACTCCCGGTCTGAACGGCGGCGACGTGGAGCTGAATATGTATGACCAGGAGTTCGCGGGGAACATATTCGTGGACGACATATCCACCCTGGACATGCGCATGGATGGGCAGTCCGCCTTCGAGGGCTGCATCAACAGCAACGGCCAGGAGGGCTATGTGAAGGTGACCATGACGGACCATTGCAGATGGGACCTCACTGCCGACAGCTATATCAGCGAGCTGGATACAGAGGACAGCCGGAACATAAGACTTAACGGCTATACCCTTTACGTCAACGGGGTCCCCTTTGACCCTTACGGCGTGACGGGGGTGGTCCTCAACAAGACCTCCGCTTCCATTACCGTGGGCGGGACCATTACTCTTGTGGCTTCCGTGACCCCTTCCTGGGCAGCCGACAAGGCCGTGACCTGGCAGAGCTATGACAAGACCGTGGCCACCGTGGACCAGAACGGCAAGGTGAAGGGCGTAGCCCCCGGCACCACCACCATAAGGGTCAAGACCAAGGAGGGGGGCTTCACCGCCAAATGCAAGGTGACGGTGAAGGAACCCACGGTGGCCGTAACGGGAGTGACGCTGGATAAGACTTCCGCTTCCGTAGCAGTGGGGAAGACCGTGACGCTTACGGCCGCGGTGGCACCTTCCAACGCCACCGACAAGAAGGTGACCTGGTCAAGCTATGACAAAAGCATAGCCACGGTGGACTCTGCGGGCAAGGTGACGGGAGTGGCTCCCGGCACTACTACCATAAGAGTGAAGACCAAGGACGGGGGCTTTACAGCCAAATGCAAGGTGACGGTGAAGGAGTCTGCCATAGCCGTAACGGGGGTGGTCCTCAACAAGACCAAGGCGACTCTGGACGCGGGGGCCACGGTGACCCTGAAGGCCACGGTAACGCCTTCCGACGCCACGGACAAGAGCGTGACCTGGCAGAGCTATGACAAGACCGTCGCCACGGTGGACGCAAACGGCAAGGTGACGGGCATAGCGCCCGGCGCCACCACCATACGCGTCAAAACCAAGGACGGGGGCTTTACCGCCAAATGCAAGGTGACTGTGAATGAGCCCTTGGTGCCCGTAACGGGAGTGACCCTCAACAAGACCAAGGTGACTCTGGTAATGTGGGAGACCGTGACCCTGAAGGCTACGGTATCCCCCTCGGACGCCGCCAACAAGAAGGTGACGTGGAGCAGCTACGATGCGGGCATAGCCACGGTGGACAGCTCGGGCAAGGTGACGGCCGTCTCTCCCGGCGCCACCACCATACGCGTGAAGACCAAGGACGGGGGCTTCACCGCCAAATGCAAGGTGACCGTGATCGTGCCCGAAGTGCATGTGACGGGAGTGGCTCTGGACCAGAGCTCACTGACCATTGCGGGGGGAGACTGCGCGACCCTTACGGCTACCGTATACCCTTACGACGCCACCAACCGGAAGGTGACCTGGCAGAGCTATGACGAATCCATAGCCTATGTGGATTCCGACGGCGTGGTGACGGGCTTGTTTCCCGGCGCCACCACCATACGCGTGAAGACCGAGGACGGGGGCTTTACCGCCAAGTGCAAGGTGACGGTGACGGACCCGGTGGCTCCCGGCGCCAAGGTTGAAGGTGTGCGGCTGGACCGGACCTCCCTGACCCTGAAGTACCTGGGCAGCGAGGAAGAAACCACCGCAGTCCTGACGGCCACGGTGCTGCCCCCCGACGCCGCCAACAAGGAAGTGACCTGGATGAGCTACGACGCCGGCATAGCCGACGTGGACCAGCGCGGCAGGGTGCGAGGTATCTCTCCCGGCACAACGACAATACGCGTCAAGACCAAGGACGGCGGCTTCACCGACAAGTGCAAGGTGACGGTCAACTGAGACCATAACGGCCGCGGCCGGACAGGCCGCAGCCTCTGCAATAAGCGAGATCATTATGAGAAAAACAATGCAATTATTACTGGCGGTCTGCGCCGCGTTCGTGTTGTGCGCGGCTGCCCCGGCCGTGACCTGGAACGGGGCCACGGAGATCACCGGCCCCACTACCCAGTCGGGCAAGACCTATTTCTCCAATACCCGGGATCAGAACGCCCTGCTCATAAGCAACGCCGGGGACGTGACCATCAACAACGCCACCATCAACAAGAGCTACGGCTCCCTGCAGGCGGAGCTGTGCCGCTATTACGGCATCAATTCCGCCGTGGTGTGCAACGGCTATGAAAAAAAATGCTCCGTGGAGTTCAACAAGGGTACCATAACAGCCACCGGCGCCCATGCTGCCGGCATCCTGTGCTACTACGCCGATGCGTGGCTGGACCATTACACCATTTCTTCGGACAAGGACCGGGGCGTTGCCGCGGAGGTGATGTCCTGTATCTATTTGACCTCCAGCAAGGTCACCTCCAAATCGCCTTTGAGCTACTGCGGAGCCCTGGCGGCGGAGGGCGGCAGCGCCATTGACTTCTGTGAAGGGACGGCAGAGGGCCTCTCCGCTGCTCCCGCAATATACTGCGGCATCGGCCAGGTAAGCGTGCGGGATTCCTGCGTCAAGTCCCACGAAGGCCCCGCCATAGTCCAGGAGGCCGGGAGCGAGGTATATCTGTCCGGCTGTCCTCTTCTGGTGGAGCCGGAGAGCGAGAACCCTCCCTTTGCCGTGAAGATATACAACGAGACGGCGGAATATGACGGCACGGCGTCCTTATTCAGCATGAAAGACGGATACGTTAAAGGTTCCGACCTGTTTTACGTGACCAACGCCAAGGCTCAGATATTCCTGGAAAACACGAATCTCATGCCTCTTGACGGGACCACCTTCCTGGCAGCCGGGGCTTCGGAATACGGGACCGACGGACACAACGGCGCCGACGTGGAGCTGAATATGTATTACCAGCAGGGCGGCGGCGATATATTCGTGGACGGCATATCTTCCCTGAATATGCTCCTGGACGGGCAGTCCCTGTTTTCCGGCAGCATCAACAAATACGGCCAGGAGGGCTATGTGAAGGTGACCGTGAACAGCCTGAGCACCTGGGAGCTCACCGATGACAGCTATATCAGCGAGCTGGATATCAGGGGCAGCTACAACATCAACCTCAACGGCCATACCCTTTACATAGACGGAGTCCCCTTTGACCCCGCCGCCCACGTGACCGGCGTCACCCTGAACAAGACCTCCGTTACCCTGAAAACAGGCGAGACCGTGACCCTCGAGGCCACCGTGGCTCCTTCCTTCGCAGCCAACAAGGAAGTGATCTGGCAGAGCTACGATACCGCCATAGCCACGGTGGACAAGAACGGCAAGGTGAGGGCCGTGGGCGCCGGCACTACCACCATAAGGGCCAAGACCAAGGACGGGGGCTTTACTGCCAAATGCAAGGTGACGGTGAAGGACCCGGTGATCCCCGTGACGGGCGTGGCCCTGGATAAGACCAAGGTGACCGTGGACAAGGGGAAGACCGTCACTCTCGCCGCCACGGTATCTCCTTCCAACGCCACCGACAAGAAGGTGACCTGGTCAAGCTATGACAAGGCCATAGCCACGGTGGACTCTGCGGGCAAGGTGACGGGAGTGGCTCCCGGCACTACTACCATAAGAGTGAAGACCAGGGACGGGGGCTTTACCGCCAAATGCAAGGTGACGGTAAAGGAACCCACGGTGGCCGTAACGGGAGTGACGCTGGATAAGACTTCCGCTTCCGTAGCAGTGGGGAAGACCGTGACGCTTACGGCCGCGGTGGCGCCTTCCAACGCCACCAATAAGACCGTGAGCTGGACCAGCTATGACAAGGCCATAGCCACGGTGGACTCTGCGGGCAAGGTGACGGGAGTGGCTCCCGGCACCACCACCATCCGGGTCAAGACCAAGGACGGGGGCTTTACAGCCAAATGCAAGGTGACGGTGAAGGAGTCTGCCATAGCCGTAACGGGCGTGGCTCTCAATAAGACCTCCGCCACGGTGACCACGGGCGGGACCCTGACCCTGAAGGCCACGGTGGCGCCCTCCGACGCCGCCAACAAGAAGGTGACCTGGTCGAGCTACGATACGAGCATAGCCACGGTGGACAGCTCCGGCAAGGTGACGGGAGTGGCTCCCGGCACCACCACCATCCGGGTCAAGACCAAGGACGGAGGCTTTACCGCCAAATGCAAGGTGACCGTGAAATAAAAAGGGATCTCTTGTGTGATATACGGCAGCTGCCGGCAAAACCGGCAGTAAGTGTAAAAAAAGCGGCATTGCGCCGCTTTTTTATTTGTTCTGCGCCTGTAAGGCTCATTTGATGAATTCAGCGTTTACAAGAGCATAGCCGTTTTTGTATTGTGGCGGTGTCAACAAGTATCTGAAAAAACCGGCTTATCCGGCGGTCCCGGCCGCCTTGATCCGGCTTGCTTTTTTCGAAAAAACAGTATATACTATATATACCATAAAAAAAAAGGGCCGCTTCAGCTCTTGCGGCCGGACGTGAAAAGAGGATGCGACACATGAAAAAGATCCTTATTACCATTAGCGTTTTTATTCTGGCGGGGGCTTTGTGGGCCGCCGGCGATTTCTTCAATGAGACGGGCGTCAAGAGGGCGGCTGTCACCGGCGTGACTCTCAATAAGACGAGCCTGACCCTGACGAAGGGTGCCTCCGAGACCCTGACGGCCACGGTGCTGCCCTCCGGGGCTTCGGACAAGACCGTGACCTGGGTGAGCTATGACGAGACCGTCGCCACCGTCAGTTCCTCCGGCAAGGTGAAGGCCGTGGCTCCCGGCGCCACCACCGTGCGGGTGAAGACCCGCGACGGCGGCTTCACCGCCAAATGCAAGGTGAAGGTGGTCATTCCCGTGACGGGCCTCAGCGTGACTCCCTCTTCCCTGACCGTGATAAAGGGCCAGACCGCCGCCATCCTCGCCAAGGTCTCCCCTTCCTCCGCCACGGACAAGACCGTGACCTGGGTGAGCTATGACGAGACCGTCGCCACCGTCAGTTCCGCCGGCGTGGTGAAGGGCAAGGCTCCCGGCACCACCACCGTGCGGGCCAAGACCAAGGACGGGGGCTTCACCGCCAAGTGCAAGGTGAAGGTGGTCATCCCCGTGACGGGCCTCAGTGTGACTCCCACCTCCCTGACCGTGGAAACGGGCAAGACCAAAAGCATCACCGCCAAGGTCTCCCCTTCCTCCGCCTCGGACAAGACCGTGACCTGGATAAGCTATGACGAGACCATCGCCACCGTCAGTTCCGCCGGCGTGGTAAAGGGCGTCAAGGCAGGCTCCACCACCGTGCGGGCCAAGACCAGGGACGGGGGCTTCACCGCCAAGTGCAAGGTGACTGTAAAGGACCCCAAGGTGGCCGTCACAGGCTTGACTCTGGACAAGTCCTCCGCCGTGGTGGGGCCGGGCCAGACTCTGGCTCTCAAAGCCACGGTCTCTCCCTCCAACGCCACGGACAAGACCGTGACCTGGATAAGCTATGACGAGACCATCGCCACCGTCAGTTCCGCCGGCGTGGTAAAGGGCGTCGCCGAAGGCGCCACCACCGTGCGGGCCAAGACCGTGGACGGGGGCTTTACCGCCAAGTGCAAGATCACCGTAAAGAAGATAGGCGTCACCGGAGTCTCTGTGAGCCCCTCTTCCCTGTCTCTGGAGGTCGGGGACACGGCAGAGCTGACCGCCGCCGTGAAGCCCGCCAACGCCTATTACAAGACCGTGAGCTGGAAGAGCGACGACAAGGCCGTGGCTGCCGTGACGAGCAAGGGAGTGGTAAAGGCTGTGGCCGAGGGCACCGCCAATATCACCGTCACCACCGCCGACGGCGGCTATACCGCCAAATGCGCCGTGACCGTGACCCCCTCCACTCAGTCCGTGACCAAGATCACCCCCGAGGACGAGACTCTCGATCCCATGGGGCAGGTCATAAAGGTCAGGGTCAAGCTGTCCGCCGCCAACAAGGACAAGGCCGTCACCTACAAGTGGACCGTCAACGGCGGCTCGGCCAAGGGGATCATAGTGAACGCCGACGATCCCGTGGAGTCTCCCGCCACCGGCAGGGAACGGGTATATACCCAGCGGGTAAAGATCGCCGACGAGGACAGGAATATAGTCCTGAAGGTTTACGTGGATTCCAATCTTATAGGTACTCTGAAATACGTGCAAAAAAGAGCCGCGCCCCCCTCAATATTGTAAAATCGGAGCATTTTAGCAAATCAGGGCCCGCAAGGGCCCCTGTTTTGTGCGGTTTGCAGGCTATTTTGCAGGCTCGGTTTTTTTTAGGAAAAAATCTATATTTTTTTAATTTTTCGCGGAACTCTCCCCGGGAACCCTGCGTCTGTATATATGTATTTCGTAGTATATGTTTCATTAGTCGATCTCTTATGGTTGCGGGGCAGGGACTTAGTTATCCCTGCCTTTTTTTTTCGTCTGAGCCCTCCGGATGTGGTATAATAAAAGCATAAGACCTATCTGGAGGACTATGATGAAACAGTTACTGTTGGCTGCAATTCTTTGTTTTTTGGCCTGCGCAGCCCTGGCTATGAGTACCGACGTCACCGACTTCGGCGCCGTGGCGGACAGGACTACGGACTGCACCGCCGCCTTTCAGGCGGCTATAGACGCCTGCCATGACAGCAAGGGAGGCGTGGTCAGCGTGCCCACGGGCTATTACTGCCTGAAGGGGCGCATAGTTGTCAGGGACGGCGTGATCCTGAAGGGCACCTACGAGGCCCCTCCCACCAACGGGCCCGGCAACAGGACCCATCAGGACGTGGATATGAAGGGCAGCGTGCTCATGGCCTACGCGGGCAAGGACGACCCCGAGGGCGAGCCCTTTATCCGGCTCTCGGGCGACAACGCGGGAGTGCAGGGGCTCATCATCTACTATCCCGAATGGCTCCAGGAGACCGTGCCGCCCATCCCCTATTCTCCCTGTATCTTCGGCTCCGACGGCAACAACCAGTCGGTGGTGAACTGCAATCTGCTGAACCCCTACGTGGGGATCAAATTTCACTCTTCCCACAGGATGCACATTTCCGGCGTGCAGGGCTATCCCATCAAGACGGGCATATCCATCGACGAGTGCTACGACATCTGCCGCATCGAAAACATACATTTCTGGCCCTACAACGTGATCTACAGGGCCGACGACCCCTACTGCAAATGGATCAATCAAAATGGCACCGCCTTTGAGTTTGCCCGCACGGACTGGCAGTATTGCACCAACACCTTCTGCTTCGGCTACAATGCGGGCTACAGGTTCGTGGATCTGGGCCACGGCGGCTGCAACGGCAGCTTTTTGTGCATAGGCGCCGACAGCTGCGTGAACGCGGTCTCGGTGGAAAAGCTGCAGAGGATGGGGCTGGCCATCACCAACGGCGAATTTGTGGGCCGGTGGTCCAGCACCGATTCCTGCACCGTGGATATCAAGCCGGAGGCCGACGGCAAGGTGGGCCTCTCCAACTGCACCTTCTGGGGTCCCATCGACACCTGCATCAGAAGCGCGGCGCCCAAGGGGGTGCTGTCCGTAAGCGGCTGCAATTTCGTGAGCTGGAACATCAACAGCGACGATTCGCCGGCCATCAGCCTGAGGGAAGGCAAGGCGGTGATCACAGGCAACACCTTCGCAGCCAACACTCTCCACGTGGACGTGCAGAAAAACGTGAAGTCTGCCGTCATCACGGACAATCTGGCCGACAACGACTTTGCGGTCAACAACGCCATAGGCAGAAAGGCGAAGATCGAGGGCAATATGCCCGAACCCTTTGTCCCCTCTCCGGCTGATCTGGTCAACTATACCCTGGACTTTCAGGGTGACGCGGAAGCGTCTATGATAAAAGGCTTCGAGGGGGCGGAAAGCCGCTTCGGCGGCATGCGCTGGTCTCACGCCGAATCCTCGGTGACCCTGCCGGCGCTGCCCGACACGGAATATACCCTGTCCATGTATCTCCACGTGCCCGGATACGCCCTGTCTGAGACCTCCGGCATTTACTGCGGAGACGACTGCGTCATAAAGCTGGACAAGGAGCAGGTCAAGACCCTTTCCGGCAAGGTCAAGACCGGCAAGGGACAGAAGACCCTGACGCTGGATATCAGGGTCAAGGGCTGGGTGCCCATGGAGCAGGAAGAGGGCTCCACCGACCCCAGAGAGCTGGGCGTGGGCGTGATGCAGATAAAGCTGGAGAGCAAAAAAGGCGCTCCCTTCTTCAACTTCAACAGAGAAAAATAGACGTATGTTCATTACTCATTACCGGGGCGCTCAGGCGCCCCTTTTTGGGAGGACTCCATGAGAGGCTGGTGGTGGGCCCTGATGGTGTGTGTCTGCGCGTCCTCAGCCCTGGGGGCAGAGTGGCAGACCGAGTGTTTTCGCTGCAGCGCCCTGGTGAGAGAGACCGGGGACGGGGCGGAGCTGGTGTATGACTTCGGCTCCAACGACGGCTCCTACGCCATATGCCAAAAGAGGGTGGAGGCGCCGGCAAAGGCGGAGGCCCTGGAGCTCTGTATAAAAAAGCCCGCGGACCACGGCCTCAACCTGAGAGTGTGGGACCAATACGGCGAATGCTTCCAAAAGCCTGTGGGCGTTCCCGCCTGTGCGGACTGGCAGCAGATCACCGTGGCTCTCGACGGCTATCCCGAGCACTGGGGCGGGGACCAAAACGGTGTCTTTGACGGCCCGCCCTCCGCCATAGGCTTTGCGGTCACCAAAGGCATGAGCGCCGGCAGCAAGGGCGTCTTTGCCTTCAGGGATCTGCGGTTCGTGAGCCTGCCTCCCGCTGAGCCGCAAAGGCATATAGCCGTGACCCCGGACTGGACCCTGCGGGAGGGCAAGGCGGTATTTGAGGTGGCTCTGTCCGGCGACGCCGGCCCCGCCGTCCTTTTCGCCGAGTTCCGGGACTCCCGGGGCCGGCTCGCGGGCCTTGAGACCCGCCGGGTGACTATCCCCGAAGGCGGGACGGTCTCCGAGACCTTTGTCAGGCCTGTGGAGCTGATGCTGGAGGGGACCTTTTACACCGACGCTGCCCCTTGGATATTCGCCTCGGCAACGGAGCCGGGCCCGGCGGAAGAGCGCCGCTCCGTGTGCGCGGTAAAGCCTCCCTCCGGCGCCGTCCCTGCTTCCGGCGTGTCGGGAACGGCCCTGGGCATGGGGGTCTATCTCTGCAGGCGCCGGGACCCGGCCGGCGATCATGAGGACCTTCGCCGGACGGCCGCCCTGGCCGCGGCGGCGGGAGTGCGGTGGATCAGGGAAGAATTTACCTGGCCCGCCATAGAAAAAGAAAAGGGCAGGCCGGACTTTGCTTTTTATGACAGGCTGGTCAGGGAGGCCCGGGCGGCAGGCCTGAATATCTGCGGCCTCATCTGCTATTACGCCGACTGGGCGGCTCCCGCCTCGGAGGAAGCCAACGATGAGTTTTGCCGTTTTGCGGGGCAGCTGGCGGCAAGGTATAAAAACGACGTCAGATACTGGGAGATCTGGAACGAGCCCAACGGCGGCTTTTATCCCTGGGATATGGACCGCTATTTTGATCTCCACAGGCGCTGCAGCGAGGCCATCAAAAAAGCGGATCCCTCCCTGCAGGTCATAGGCTGCTCGTCCGCCGCCGGAGACCCGGACTTCATCAGACGGGCGGCGGCTGCCGGCTGCCGCTTTGACATAGCCTCCTCCCATCCCTACCGCACGGCCCTGGTGGACCCTCTGCTGACCGGGCAGCTGGCCGACACCGTGTCGGCGGCCGCCGAAGGGGGCAATCCCGGCAGAGTCTGGCTGACGGAAATGGGCTGGCCCACTCACCTCGGCGGCGGACAGCCGGAGCGGAGACAGGCGGAATATTTGGTGCGGGCCTATATGGACGCCCTTTCCGTGCCGGGTGTGGAAAACGTGACCTGGTACGACTTCATAGACGACGGGGACGATACCGGGGAGATGGAGCACAATTTCGGCATAGTTCACAGAGACCGGCGTCTCAAGCCCGCCTTTTTGGCCTATCGGACCATGGCCCTGGCTGTGGGAGACAAACGATACGCCGCCTCGCCCTTTGCCGGTGAGGGGATCACCGCCCGCCTGTGGAAGGGAGAGTCCCAGGCCGTGTGCCTTTGGCCGGAGCAACAGGGCTGGTATCTCACGGACTGCCCCGGCGGCTGCGCCGTGACGGACATATACGGCGAGCCCCTGCCGGCTCCGGTGTTTCTGCAGGCCGGACAGCCTGTGTTTGTCACGGGCAGGGACCTGACGGGCCTCTGCGCCCGCCGGCTGGACGCCCATTTTGACTTTACCCTGCAGGCCGGCGAAAAGACCCGGCCTGCGCTGCCCGTGGGTATGGCTCTCAAGGCTGTATATCTGCCGGAGGGGGTGCGGTTCCGGGACGGGGTCATATGGGCGGACAAGGACATACGGGAACCGGCGAAGGCATATTTTGAAGCCGGAGGCTGCCCTCTGACCGTGGACGCGCTGCCCGAAAACCTGTTCGTCCCCTGATCTCTGCGCCTTTTGTCCCGTTCAATAATGCGTCATCCAGGCGTCTGGGGAGCAGCCGTATTGGTCAGCTCCCAGATCTGTGGCAGTGATTTCTCTTGCAGGATCTTCGATCCTGCAAGAGAAATCTTATATGTCATCCCGTCCCCAAGCCCGCAGGGCTTGGGGACGGGATCCCCTTCGATAGGAACGCGAGCCAAGGCGTCTCTTCTGTCCCGTTCAATGTTCTGACCGCCGGCTCTTCTCCGCCTTTTACGGCCCACAAATGTCTTTCGTCATCTCGGCGCTCCCGGAAGCGTTTCATTGCCCCGCTTATACGGCCCCTCCCACCGGCCCTCTCCGGCTTTGCCGGAGAAAGGAAAGGGCCGGCGGGCCCCACCGTGGATCCCTGACCCAAAACGGCAAAAAGCATTCGCTTTTTATTACATAGCCGTTTTGGGCGGGATGACGCGGGGTTGCAGGCATGGACGCTTCCGCCGGCGGTCAGTCTCCGTTGATCTCGTTGACCAGCTCTGTGATGGCGGCGATCTTGTCTATCTCGCCCACCGAGGAAATTTCGTCGGAGACTCCCAGCACCAGGCGGGGAGCAAACATGCCGATGATCCTGCGGGTGAACTCCAGCAGATCCTTCAGAGGGTAGTCCCTGAGAAAATATATGGCGGGGATGAGGTCCAGGCAGACTATCTCGTCGCCCACCGCCTCCTTTACTTCCTCGGGAGTGATGTTGCCCATGGGGGCAAAGGTGAGGGCCTCCACCGAGTCCAGGCCGCTGTCCTGCAGATAGGGCAGCATGGTGTGGGAGTTGCCGTCCCAGTGGCTGTGGACAAAGCGGCCGGCCTTGTGAAAGCGTTCCGACAGCCTCTGCCAGCGGGGGAGCATATACTTTTTCAGGATGGGAGGCGGAGTGAATTCGTCGGTGGCGTGGTCGCCCAGATTGAATATTTTGCAGTCCAGCTCCAGGGCGGCGTCCAGCATCCTGTCGTCCCGGCGGTCGCAGGCCTCCAGATATTCCTCCACCGCCTCCGGATAGTCATAGGTGAGGTAGGACGCGTCTATCAGGCCCGCCCAGTTTTTGATGAGCTCCGTATAGCCGGCGGAGCCCAGGATGATGGCGGGCTCGCCTCTGTCTCCCATCAGCCCGGCGTAGTGGCCGAACACCTCTTTGTTGGCCCGGACGAGGGTATGCTCCGTGAGGTAGGTGACCACCTTCAGCTGTTCGGGAGTCTTGACCGGAAAGTCCTCTATCCTCTGGTTCGTCACTTTGCCCTCGTCGTCAAACACCAGATGATACACCGTGGTCAGGCTCCCCGCGGGGGTGTCTATGGTGACGAACCTTTGGCTGCCCTTTATCTCGTCACGGCCCTGTATGCCGGCGTCTGGGTCGTGATAATACTCCACCCCCACGCTGGCCGCATAGCGTACCGAGCAGTCCAGGGCGTCATACAGCTCCAGATGTCCGCAGGAGCGGTATTTGTCGGGAAGAGTGCCCTGCTCTTTGTTTTTGAAATACCATTCTTCCAGCCTCGGCTGCCAAAGGACCTTGTCGGTCTTGTGTTCAAATATCGCCAGGTTCAGCTCTTTTTTAGTCATAGTCTGTCTCCGTCGGGCGGCTCTGTCGGGCCGCGTGTCAAATACATTATACCATTTTTTTGGCCCGGCCGCCCCGGGACCGGGCGCTCTTTAAGAAAACCTCAAAAGGTGCTATAATAATAGTGAACGATCCTCTATTCTTTACGGTTGACATTATGAAAAACAGATTCCTGGGGTGCCTGATACTCTTTGTGATAGGCGCCGGTCTCGTGGTAGGCGCCTATTTTGCGGGCAACGCCTTTGGCAGAAAGTATTCGGCGGAGATCTCCGCCGACAAGCCTCGGGTCATGGAGTCCGTACAGCCTTCGGTCCCCGACAAGGCTGCGGGCGTGCCTCTTTCACGGGGGAAGATCACCCTCTATATCCCCGATGAAAAGCAGGGCGAGGCGGCTGTCAGGTCTGTGCCCGGGGGCTTGCCGGACGATCCGGCCGGAGACAAGCTTACTCAGAGCATGGTGCTTTTGGTAAAAAGGCTGGTCCGGGACGGCATTCTCCCCCCCGACACCAGGCTGGTGGGCAAGGTGCGCGTCAGGAACTCCGTGGCCTCCGTCGATTTTTCCGAAGAGATAAGGGGATTTTCCGGCAGCACTCTCGAAGAAGCCCAGCTGGCCAACAGCCTGGCCTCTACCGCCGTGGCCAACGGCGAGGGAGTGCAGAAGATACGCATACTGGTGTGCGGCTCCAAAGTAGAGACCCTGGGCGGGCATCTGGATCTCTCCGAGCCCTTCGGTCCCGATCTGCAATAGGGAGCGGGGATGATACACAGAATAGGCTTGTATGACTCGGGCGTGGGCGGCCTGTCCGTGGCCAGAGAGGTGCGCAGGGCGCTGCCCCGCGCGGATATGATATATGTGGCCGACACCTGCCACGTGCCTTACGGAGGCAGGCCCTTTTCGGACATAAAGGCTTTTTCGGCTGGCATAGGCGCCTTTCTCATGTCACGGGGTATAGACCTGCTGATCATAGCCTGCAACGTCTCCTCTGCCGTGGCCTGCGGAGACCTGCGAAACAGATATCCCGGCGTGCCGGTGGTGTCCATGATCGAGCACGGCGCCCGGGCGGCCCTGGAGGGCCGCAGCGTCGGGATCCTGGCCACCGAGGGCACTGTGAAGAGCGGCGCTTATCCCGCCGCTTTGAGGGCCATGGGCTTTGGCGGAGAAGTGGTGCAGGAAGCCTGCCCCGAGTTTGTCCCGCTGGTAGAGGGCTCTCTGCTGGACACTCCCGAATGCAGGGAGGCCTGCGAAAGGCATTGCTCCCGGGTAAGCCATACGGACACGGTCATTCTCGGCTGCACCCACTATCCCCTGATGGGGCGCCGGCTGCGGGACTGTCTGCCCGGCTGCCGGATAGCCGATCCCGCCGTCAGCGTGGCAGAGTCCCTGTCCCGCGAGGAGTCCCGGGGGTCCGGCTCCCTGACCTGCTACACCACCGGAGACAGGGACAGCTTTGAGCAGACTGCCGCGCTGTTTGTCCCCGGCATATCCGCCGCATCTGTCGTATGGAGGGACGGCTGCCTTGAAGAAGACGACTAACTATGACCTGCACCTGAAAAGGCTGTTTTTGTGGGAATACTTTTTCGAAGCGGCGGCATTGGGCGCCGTGCTGTATTCCTACAGATACGTGTTTTTTCTCCACGGCGGTCCCGACCTGCTGAAGCTGGTCATGGGGCTGGCGTCCCCCGTGGTCATAGTGCTGATATTCGTCAGGATCAACCTGGTCAACTTCAAGGGGGTGCTCTCCGCCATTCCCGCCGAGGCTCTGGAGCCGGCGGTGGTGGAGCATATCATCAAGATGACCGCCTTTATGAACGTGAGGGACGAGGCCATGCTGAAGGCTGCCGAAGGCATAGTGCTCATGGACAAGGAGCAGCTGATGGAGATAGCTCCCAGGCTGATGCTGCGGTTTATACGCCTGTGCTACGTCAGCAACAGAAACGTGCTCACAGACGCGGCCCGCTACGTGGCCGAAGTCACCAAAGAGCCGGCCTACGTCACGGCCGTGGACAACAACGGGCTCCACTGGCTGGGGCGTTTGGCAAACACAGAAGATCCGGACAAAAAGGACGTGTGACCGTGAAAAAGATATATGCATTTGCAGACGCCTCTGCCGCGAGGGCTCAGGCTGTCGGCGGGCGGCGCGGCGCAGCGCCGAAGGACGCCCGGGCCCGGAGGGCCTGTTAGCCGGTACTGCCATGGACAAGCGAACACAAGAGCCTGCGGGACACGGCTTCACCAACCCCGAGTTCACCCGGGAGATGCGCAAGACCTACAGCATTCTCGCGCCGGATATATTTCCCATCCACATGGACCTCATCCGGCGTATCTTCAGATCCTACGGCTACAACATAGAGATACTCCGGTCCCGGGGCAAGCAGATCATAGAAAAGGGCCTCGAGCACATACACAACGACATGTGCTATCCCCTGATATGCATCGCGGGCCAGCAGCTCAGCGCTCTGGCCTCGGGGGAATACGACCCGGACAAGAGCGCCCTCATCATGTTTCAGACCGGCGGCGGGTGCCGCGCCTCCAACTATATCTGGCTGCTCCGAAAGGCGCTCAGGAGCATGGGCATGGAGCAGGTGCCCGTGATCAGCCTGAGCCTGAACCGCATGGAAAGGTCCGGGGGCTTCAGGGTGTATCCCATGATGCTGGTCAAGACCATGGTAGCCATCATCTACGGCGATCTGCTGATGCTGCTCCGCAACCAGGTCCGCCCCTACGAAAAGGTGAAGGGGGAGACCGAGCGGACACTGAAAAAATGGTCCGAACGGCTCACGGACGAATTCCGCAAAAACAAGGGCCTCTTCGGCAGAGCCTTCAAAAACAACCTGCGGGCCATAGCCGGAGACTTTGACTCGATACCCACCACAGACGTCAAAAAGACCAAGGTGGGCATAGTGGGCGAGATATACGTGAAGTATTCTCCCCTGGGCAACAACGGCTTGGAGGAGCTGCTGGACAGCCTGAACTGCGAATATATGGTGCCCGGCGTGCTGGGCTTCTTTCAGTTCATGTTTGACAACCGGCTCACCGACCAGAAGCTCTATGGCGGCAGCCGGGCGGGAGCCTGCGTGGCCGCTCTGGGAGGCCTGGTGGCCCGGCGCATAGAGAAGACCTTTACCGACGTGCTCCGGGAGTTCCCCCGCTTCACCGCCCCGGCGCCCTTTGAGCGCATCAGGGAGCTGGGGAGCGCCGTGATCGGCAGAGAGGTGAAGATGGGAGAAGGCTGGCTGCTGCCCGCCGAGGCGGCGGAGCTGATAGAAAACGGCTACAACAACATCATCTGCGTCCAGCCCTTCGGCTGCCTGCCCAACCACATAGTGGGCAAGGGCACCATGCGCACCCTCAAGAAGCTGTATCCCCATGCCAATATATGCCCCATCGACTACGACTCCGGCGCCTCCGGGGTGAATCAGGAAAACCGCATAAGGCTCATGCTGGCCATGGCAGAGGAACAGCAATGAAACGCCTGGGGATAGACATAGGCTCCACCACCATGAAATGCGTGGTGGTGGATGAGGAGGGCCGGCTGCTCTTTTCCGACTATGACAGGCACATGGCCCGAATAGGCGAAAAGCTGACAGCCCTGCTGGACAAGGCGGCAAAAGCCTTTCCCGGCGAGGAAATGGCGGCCGCCGTCACGGGCTCTGCGGGAATGGGCGTATGCCGCAGGCTGGGGCTGCCCTTCGTGCAGGAGGTGTATGCCGCCCGGCTGGCTGTAAAAAGGCTCATGCCCGGGACGGACACGGTCATAGAGCTGGGAGGCGAGGACGCAAAGATCCTGTTTCTCAGGGACACCGAGGTGCGTATGAACGGCACCTGCGCCGGCGGCACGGGAGCCTTTATCGACCAGATGACCGAGCTGTTGTCCCTGACGCCCGCCGAGATGGAGCAGGCGGCTGAAAAGTGTGAGAAGATATACACCATAGCTTCCCGCTGCGGAGTGTTTGCCAAGTCGGACATACAGCCCCTGCTGAACCAGGGGGTCCGCAAGGAGGACGTGGCGGGCAGCATCTTTTACGCCGTGGTCAACCAGACCATCGCAGGGCTGGCACAGAGCCGGGAGATCTCCGGCAACGTGCTGTATCTGGGAGGGCCCCTGACCTTTTTCCCCTATCTCCGCGAAGCCTTTGACAAGACCCTGGGCCTCAGGGGAGTATGTCCCCCGGACTCCCTGTTTTACGCCGCCATGGGAGCCGCCTTTTCTCCCGCCGCAAAACCCATGTTTCCCGGAGTCCCGGCGGACGCCGCCGACTTTTCCGAAGAAGGCTGGCCCCACTGCCCGCCCCTGTTCGCCGACAGAGAGGAATACGACAGGTTTGCGGCCAGGCACGAGGCCGACTCCGCCGGCCTGACCTTTCTGGACCGGCCCCGGGGCACCATGTTCCTGGGCATAGACGCGGGCTCCACCACGGTGAAGGCCCTGCTCACGGACAGCGAGGGCAACATCTTTTTCCCCATGTACACCCAGGGCAGCGGAGATCCGGTGGGCTGCATCAGGAAGTATCTCCTGGAGCTCTATGACAAATGGCCCGACGTCCGGATAGGCGGCTCCGCCGTCACCGGCTACGGCGAGCAGATCATCCAAAACGCCTTTTCCGCGGATATGGGCGTGGTGGAGACCATAGCCCACTTTACCGCCGCCTCCCGTTTTTGTCCCGACGTGGATTTTATTATAGACATAGGCGGACAGGACATCAAGTGCTTTCACATCCGCAACAGGGCCATAGACAGCATCTTTCTCAACGAAGCCTGCTCCTCCGGGTGCGGCTCCTTTTTGCAGACCTTTGCCGCGGTGCTGGGCTTCGGCCCGTCTGAATTTGCCCAAAAGGCCCTGTTTGCCGACAGGCCCGTGGACCTGGGCAGCCGCTGCACCGTGTTTATGAACAGCTCGGTCAAGCAGGCCCAGAAGGACGGGGCGTCCCTGGAAAACATATCCGCCGGGCTGGCGGTCAGCGTGGTGAAGAACGCCCTTTACAAGGTGATCCGCTGCGCCGACCCCTCCCGGCTGGGAGAGCATATAGTGGTGCAGGGCGGCACCTTTCTCAACGACGCGGTGCTGAGGGCTTTTGAGCAGGAGACGGGCAAGCAGGTCCTCAGGCCCTCCGTGTCCGGGCTGATGGGCGCCTACGGCGCCGCCCTCTACGCTATGGAGCGCCGGCCAGCCAAAAGCTCCCTCTGCGGCCCGGAAGAGCTCAGAAACTTTGAACACAAGACCCGGGCCGTGACCTGTCAGGGCTGCTCCAATCACTGCGGGCTGACGGTGAACACCTTTTCCGGCGGCCGGAGGTTCATCGCCGGCAACCGGTGCGAAAAGCCCCTGCAGCTCTCCAGCTCCCTGAAGCCTCTGGACCTGTATCGCTACAAGTATTCCCTGTTGGAAGGATATATGCAGGGGGAGATCGTTCCCGGCAAGACCAACGTGGGCCTGCCCATGGGGCTCAATATGTATGAGCTGCTGCCCTTCTGGCACACCCTGTTCAGCGAGCTGGGCTTCAATCCGGTGGTCAGCGGCAGGTCCGACTACGGGCTGTATGTCAGCGGCCAGCACACCATCCCTTCGGACACGGTGTGCTATCCGGCCAAGCTGCTCCACGGCCATATGGAGCGCCTCATAGCCATGAAGCCGGAGATCATCTTCTATCCGGGCATGAGCTACAACGTGGATGAAAAACGGGGCCGCAACCATTACAACTGCCCGGTGGTGGCCTATTATCCGCGGCTCATAGGCGCCAACGTCCGGATACCCGAAGGCGTCCGCTATATAGACAGATTCATCGGCCTGGCTGACAGGAAGGGCTTCCCCGCCAGATTCCGGCAGCTCATGAAGGAAGAAGGCTTTGTTCTTGCGCCCGGCGACGTAAAGGCGGCCGCCAGGGCAGCCTTTGCGGAATACGACGGCTATATGCGCAGGGTCAGAGAGCAGGCGGCAGAATATTTGCGTGAAGCGGAAAAGGACGGCCGGCCGGTCATCGTGCTGGCGGGCAGGCCCTATCACGTGGACCCGGAAGTCAACCACGGCATCAACACCCTTATCACCCAGCTGGGAGGAGTGATAGTCACCGAGGATTCGGTGGCGGATCTGGCAGGCCCCGTGGAGACCACGGTCCTCGATCAATGGACCTATCATTCCCGGCTCTATACCGCGGCGGAATGGACCGCCCGCCAGAGCGACAGGGTGAACCTGGTGCAGCTGGTGAGCTTTGGCTGCGGCGTGGACGCCGTGACCAGCGACGAGGTGAGGGCCATACTGGAAAGCCGCGGCAAGCTCTACACCCAGATCAAGATAGACGAGATCACCAACCTCGGCGCGGTGAAGATACGGCTGCGGAGCCTCTTTGCCGTGGCCGGAGTCAAGAGCTGACGCCCGGCAGAGAGGTGTCTTTCGCGGGCGCTGCGGTTTCTCTTGCAAGATCGGAGAACTTGCAAGAGAAACCTTTTTTGTCATCCCGGCCCCAAGCCCTGCGGGCTTGGGGCCGGAACCCCCTTCAACAGAGCCGCGAGCCCCGGCAACGGCCAAGCCCAACAGGACAAAAGCCCCGCTCTTCCCGTCAACCCGACAGCCCTCTCCAACCTCATCCCGGCGATCGTTCTTCGATCGAGGGCTTTTGTTTTCTCTCTGCAAAGCCGCAGGCTTTGCAGAGAGAAAACTTTTTCGTCATCTCGGCGCGGCCGGCAATAGGATCTTCAGGCCGGCCGCGGCAAGAGATCCCAGGAGGGGCCCTCCGGCCCGTTCCTTGCTCCGTCGGAGACGGAGAGGGCCGGTGGGAGGACCCTGGCTCATGTCCATGCGGGAAGTGCGTTTGCTGATAGCGGAAGGGGGCCATTCGGCGGAGGACAGTAAAACCCCCGAACAAAAATCTTCATAAAAAACTTCCGCCTCATGCCCGCCGATCTGCGGCGGTTTTCCCCTACTCCCGTGCGACGATCCTACAAAACCACGCACTGAAAACCCTATTCCCTACGCATATCATACAAATATTCGGCCTCTGGTCTAACCAAAGCCCCGATATGTCCAATAAAAGTTTAGACAGAAGTTTGCGTTTTTTTTTTTCTACTGTATAATGATAACTGATTAATCACTGGTTATTATAGAGAGGTGAAAAATGTGTAAAGAACGAAACTGGTACTGGATGGCCAGCCCGGATCAGGGAAAAGGCGAAATGTGGAAATGGGCCGACCAGGAAAAAGCTGATGAAATTAGATTCGAAAAGCTGGACGCAAACGACAACTCCATGCGAAACAAAGACTCATTCGAGGCCTGCCGGCCCAACGACATGCTGTTTTTGTATGAATCGGGAGTAGGCTCAGAAGAGCTTTGTCGGGATCGGAAGAGTGAAATCGGAGGACGCCCAGTATATGTACGTTGAATATATATTCAAGCTCATTCGCCCTGTCGGGCTGAAGAAAGCGGAGAGAATCTGCAAAAATCTCGAATATACATTGAATTCCAAAGGCCCTTATCCGAGGCTTTGCAAGGTAAGCCCCGAAAACGCAGAACGATTATTGTCTTATATAATGGGAGATAAGTAAAATGGCCGTATTACGCTGTCCGAATTGCCACCATCAGATCGCTTACAACGCCAAAAGATGTTATCACTGCGGATTGGAATATACTTCAACCATGCACTTCATTGCTCTCGATAACATGTCTAAGGAGATCGCTGAGGAGCGTGCGCAAGCACTTGAATTCCGAAAAGAAAACCCATTTATTATAGACGAAGAAGGTATCTTAAAGAAATACATAGGATTAGACAAAGATGTAAAGATCCCGGACGGGGTAACGCAAATCGGTGAGTATGCGTTTGAGGAATGCAGCATCAATACTGTAATCATCCCCGATAGTGTGACCGCAATAGATCGCTGTGCTTTTAAAAACTGTAAATCTTTGACCAAGGTCACCATCCCCAAAAGTGTGACCGCAATAGGATTCTGGGCTTTTGAAAACTGTAAATCTTTGACCAAGGTCACCATCCCCTGCAGGGAGAACGAAATTGATCACCATGCATTTGTAGGCTGTTATCATCTGACCGAGCTCACCATCCATGGGAACAAGATAGATCTTGAGAAAAATGATCCATTTCGAATCTCAGAACTCGACACACTAAGTCTTTTTCTGTTTTGTCTATTTTTTGGTTTTCTTGGAGTACATAAGTTTGTTGAAGGCAAAACCGGCATGGGGATTTTATATGCTTGTACCGCCGGCTTATTTTATATAGGGTGGCTCGCAGATCTTGTTGGTTACATAGTTCTATTATCTAAGGGGGTGAAGTGGGTTATTCCAAAATGAGAGTGCACCTGTCCTCTCTATCAAGACACTATTTCGGTTTTTTATAGTAAACATTAATCTACATTATAAGCCCCGGCAGGCGCTGTGCACCTGCCGGGGCTTATAATTGAGCCGAGATGACATTGGGTTGTCAGTACAACGCCGCCGCTGGGATGACCGGAGAAAAATGGGGATCGGCGGCGGGGAAAACGGTGTCATCCCGGCCCCAAGCCCTGCGGGCTTGGGGCCGGAACCCCCTTCAATGGAACCGCGAGCCCCGGCAACGGCCAAGCCCAACAGGACAAATCCCAAGTGGTTCCTGGGCTCTTGGATCTTTACTTTTCCCGTTGATCCTGCCGAAAATGTCTTTACTTTTTCCTGTCGGGGGCGTATAATAAGTAAAGAAAAGCGAGGGCTTGATATGATTTCCTACAAAGGGCTGGAAGCCAAACTGAAGGAACGGGGCATCACGCGCTCCCATCTGACAAAAGAACCGGGTATATCCTCCCGGACGATCGCCAGGATCGGCCGCGGGGAAAAGCTGTCCAGGGCGGTGATGGAGAAGCTGTGCGCCTACTTTGCCTGTGAAGCCGGCGACCTGTGCCGCCGGGTGTCGGACAATCCGATCCTGCAGACTCTCCGCGATGAAAAGGAGGCGGGGATCTCCGGCGGGCTGTACCATGAGCTGCAGGTGCGCATGACCTACAACTCGAACCACATCGAGGGCAGCCGGCTGACGGAGCGGCAGACTCGCCTGATATTTGAGACGCGCACCCTCGACACGTCGGGCGGAGTGCCGGTGGACGATATTCTGGAAACGGTGCACCACTTCCGCGCCGTTGACTACGTGATCGACTGTGCGGAAGACGAGCTGACCGAAGAGATCATCAGGACGCTGCACGGGATCCTTTTGCGCGACACGAAGGACGCCTCTCTCGACTGGTTTGCGGTGGGGGATTATAAACGGCGGCCCAACGTAGTGGGCGGGCTTGAAACGGTGAAGCCGAAGGACGTTCCCGCCCGGATGAAAGCCCTGCTGGACGTTTACAACGCGAGGCCCGAGGTCACGATCCACGACGTCATCGCTTTCCATGCGGAGTTCGAGAAGATCCACCCATTTCAGGACGGCAACGGCAGAGTGGGCCGGCTCATTGCGCTGAAGGAATGCCTGCGGCACGGCATCGTCCCCTTTCTCATTGAGGACAGCAAGAAGGCCTATTACTACCGCGGACTGTCCGAATGGGACCGGGAAAAGGGCTGGCTCACGGACACCTGCCTCGACGGGCAGGACACGTTCAAAAAGCTGTTGGCCATGTTTGCCGCGGACGACTGACCGCGGTGCGATACTCTTCCGGCGGTGGGTCTGATGCCTAACTTCTTGCGCTGCGTTCTTCCCGTCTGTACCTTTGTCCGGGTCCTCCCGCCGGCCCTCTCCTATAGCCACCGCTCACGGCCTTTTGTACGGCTCCCCCATCCGCCTTTTGCGCAGACTTCGTCTGCTTATAAGGAAGAAAGGCGGATGGTGCCCCCGAAGGTCTCTTACCGGAAAATGCCTGAAACGCATTCGCGTTTCATCGGTATACATTTTCCGCCGAGATGACGCCGTGAGCTATGCCGGCGGACCCGACCTGGATCTCAAAGCGCAAACGGCTTTACGCTGTCGCGTTTGATATGTTGCCGTTTGCGCAGAGATGACACGCGGGGCGCGACGGCAATACAACTGCTTTTTGCCCCGCTTATACGGCCCCTTCCACCTGTCGCCTCACGCAAACCTTCTCTCCGCCTTTGTACGGCCCCCCCAACGGCTTTCAGCCGTCGGTGCCCCCGTAGATCTCCAACGGTGGCGAAGGTCCCGCCACCGCTGGGATGACGGCGGAGTGAGCGGCGGGATGACTCGCGGGGCTCTGGCGATAGACCCATGGGCCTTTCTTTACATAGCAGCAGCGAAGTAGTATAATATTATATGGTGACAATCTGTTGCCGGAGGAGATCCTATGGGAAAAATCATCATAGACAAGGAGCGCTGCAAGGGCTGCGGCCTGTGCGCGCATTTTTGTCCTAAGAAATGTATAGTGATAGCTGACGAGATCAATCAGAAGGGATACAAGCCCGCGGCCTTTGCCAAGGAGGACGCCTGCGTAGGCTGCGCCATCTGCGCCACCATGTGTCCCGACGTGTGTATAGAGGTGTACAAATGAGCAAAAAGCTGATGAAAGGCAATTCCGCCCTGTGCTACGGAGCCATAGCGGCGGGCTGCGACGCCTTTTTCGGATATCCCATTACACCCCAGAACGAAGTGCCCGAGTATATGTCCTGGATGATGCCCGAAAAGGGCAGAGTCTTCGTGCAGGCCGAGTCCGAGGTGGCCGCCATCAACATGGTGTACGGCGCTGCCGCGTCGGGTATGAGAGCCATGACCAGCTCTTCCTCTCCGGGGGTGTCCCTGAAGCAGGAAGGGCTCAGCTACATAGCCGCCGCCGAGTTGCCCGCGGTGGTCTGCAACGTGCAGAGGGCGGGCCCCGGTCTGGGAGGCATCCTGGCCGGTCAGGGCGATTATTTTCAGGCGGTAAAGGGAGGAGGCCACGGCGATTACAGGCTGATCACCCTGGCTCCCTGGTCCGTGCAGGAGTGCTACGACTTCATGGCCCTGGCCTTTGACCTGGCGGACAAATACCGCAATCCCGTGTGCATGCTGCTGGACGGCGTGGTAGGCCAGATGCAGGAAGCCATAGACCTGCATCCCGTGGAGATCCGCAGATACGACAAGCCCTGGGCAGCCGACGGGACCCCCAAGGCTGAAAAGGCTGTGATCAACAGCCTGTGGGTGGAGCCTCAGGTGCTGGAAGACCTGAACGAGCGTATCAAAGCCAAATACAGGGCCTGCGCCGCCGCCGAGACCAGGTATGAAGAATACATGACTGAGGACGCCGAGCTGGTCCTGGTGGGCTACGGCACTTCTGCCCGGGTGGCCAAGACCGTGGTGGACAACGCCCGCCGGGAAGGCCTGAAGATAGGCATGTTCCGCCCCGTCACCCTGTTTCCGTTCCCTTACGGCCGCCTGGCAGAGATGACCGAGGCGGGCAAGCGGTTCCTGGTGCTGGAGATGAGCACCGGCCAGATGGTGGAAGACGTGATGCTGGCCGCCTGCGGCAGGACCTCAGTGGACTTTTACGGCAGAACGGGCGGATTTGTGATGACGCCGGATGAGGTGCTGGACAAGGCAAAGCAGGTCATGGCGTCGCCTGCCGATCCCTGTCAAAGGAGTTGGGAACTGTAATGGAAAAAGTTTTTTCGAGGACCAAGGGCCTCAAGGACAAAGAGTTTTCGTATTGCGGCGGCTGTCTTCATTCGGTGGTCCACCGTCTGGTGGCGGAAAACCTGGAGGAGATGGGGCTGCTGGATAGCGCCATAGGCGTGTGTCCCGTGGGCTGCGCCGTGTTCATGTATGACTTTATCAACTGCGACATGATAGAGGCCGCTCACGGCCGGGCGCCCGCAGTGGCTACCGGAGTCAAGCGCACCCATCCCGACCACCTGGTGTTCACCTATCAGGGCGACGGCGACCTGGCCAGTATCGGCATGGCCGAGATAGTCCACGCTGCCAACCGCGGCGAGAACTTCACCGTGATCTTTATCAACAACGGCATCTACGGCATGACAGGCGGCCAGATGGCCCCTACCACTCTGGTGGGACAAAAGGCCACCACCTGCCAGGCAGGCAGGGATCCCAGCACCCACGGCATGCCCATACACATGGCGGAAATGCTGGCCACTCTGGACCTGCCCTGCTACATAGAAAGAGTGTCTCCCATAGATCCCGCCGGCGTCCGCAAGACCAAGGCCGCCATCAAAAAGGCTTTTCAGAAACAGCTGGACGGCAAGGGCTTTTCGCTCATTGAAGTGCTGTCCAACTGCCCTACCCAGTGGGGGATGACTCCCGTGGATTCGCTGACATGGGTGAAGGAACACGTCATGGAGGTCTATCCTCTGGGCGTCAAGAAGGAGCGAGACTAATGTATGCAGAAGCGATTTTTGCCGGAATGGGAGGACAGGGGGCCCTGCTGGCCGCTCAGATCCTGGCCCACGCCGGCGTGCATGAAAACAGAAACGTGGTGTGGTATCCCGCCTACGGCCCCGAGACCAGAGGCGGCACGGCGACCTGCACCCTGATAATATCCGACGAGCAGATCGGCGCCCCCATCGCCACCCATCCCGAGATACTGGTGGCCTTCAACCAGACCATGCTGGACGGCTACATAGACAAGGTGAAGCAGGGCGGCATCGTGATCTACAACAGCGATCTGGCCAAGGCGCCGGACAGACAGGACGTGACCAGCTGCCCCATCCCCGCCAACTCCATCGCCATGGAGGCGGGCAATATGAGGAGCCAGAATATGGCCATGGTGGGGGCCTACACCCGCATCACGGGCATAGTGAAGCCTGATTCCGTGCAGTGGGCCATGGAAAACCATTTCCCCGAAAAGGCCAAAAAGGCCATTCCCGTCAACATGGAAGCCCTGCGCAAGGGCTACGAAGCGGCCAAATAAGCCCGCGGGCTGTTGGCGTAAGACTGCCGAAATATGAATAGAGCAGGTCTCGTGCGAGACCTGCTATTTTTTGTCCCGTTCATTTTAACGTCATATCGGCGACAAGCCGATAGGCTTGGCGGTAAGATATCCCGAACGATAGAAATGCCGGCCTTCGTTTCCGACAGGCCAGAGCGGGACAAAAGGAAAGACCCTTTTTGACTAACTTCCCCCGGCGGTGGGCCTGTGTCGTTCCCGGGGTTCGCCGACAGTTTGATCGAGATTTCTTACCGCCTGTGCCCTGCGGCACAGGCGCCGAAATGACGGGGTCCCCGACCGCCGGATCAGCGAGGACGACACCCCGGGGACGGGATCCCCTTCAACAGAGCCGTCGGCCTTCGGCCACGGACAAGCCAGAGCGGGACAAGAAACGCCCTTCGCGGGCGCTTACGCGCCTACGAATGGCAAAAAAATGTGTGTCCGCAGGCGCAAAGCGCCTGCGGACACACTCTGTTTCCCGCGTTTTGTTATTTGATGAGCCCCAGGGGCTTCCAGTATTTTTCGAGAATGGCCTTTGCTTCCGGGTCGTCCGGGTATTCGGAGGTCATGGGCACCAGCTTTGCCGTGTATTTGCCCACGGCCCAGGAGCCGTCCTGCTGCTTGCATATCTTCAGGTCTATGCGGCCTGTGGCCACTCCGTATTCGCCTGCCGAGCAGACTATTACTCCGTTCACGTTCTTGTCCCGGACAGGCCTGCCCGCGGCGGAAAAGAGAGGCGTCGGCAGCCAAGTGTGGGTGTGTCCGCCCACGATCAGGTCGATGTCCTTGCAGCGGTTGGCCATGACCATATCGTCTATGATGCCGGCGTGGGACAGGCAGATGATCAGGTCGGTCCGGCTCTTCAGCTCTTCCACCACCTTTGCCGCTTCGTCCACGGCGTCAGTGAACTCGTAGCCCTCCGTGGACTTGTAAGACGCGCTGGAGGGCGCTGTCACTGAGAATATGCCTATCCGCAGCCCCTCCGCTTCCTTGATGATATAGGGGGTAAAGGCTCTCTTGCCGTCCTTATAGACGTTGGCGCACAAAAAAGGAAAACGGGCTTCCTTTTGCCTCTCGGCCAGTATGTCCATGGACGCGGGAGTCGGCTTGCCCTTGTATTCGTCCCCCTTGAATTCGTTGTTGCCTATGGCCGCCGCATCGTATTTCATCAGGTTCATCAGCTCTATGTCGGGCTTGCCCTCCAGTCTGCGGGCGGGGCCCCGGGTAAAGATGTCGCCGGCGTCCAGCAGCAGCACCGTGTGCTGCGTGTATTTGCGCACCGATTTGATATAGGAGGCTCTTCTGCATACGCCCCCCACGTCTTCGGTGACGCCCAGGGCGGCGGCGTCGGGCTCCGTGTAGCTCTCATGAGGGAGCAGCATGCCGTGGACGTCGTTGGTAAACAGCACTGTCAGGGCGGCGTCTCCGGCGCCGCAGCCGCATTGAAGCAGCAGCCCCAGCAGCAGCGCCGCGATAATGATGTGGTGTAGCTTCTTAAACATATGTGCCTCTTCCGGTTCTTATTCGCGCCGCAGCGTGACTTCCGAACACTTCCTTTATCTTGATATTGACTGTCTTGCCTATATATTTGCTGCCGTGCGGTATCTCGACCAGATGTCTGCCGATCCAGCAGACAGCCTTGTCTTCCCGCGCGCACAGGTTCCTTTCCAGGCGCACGCTGAACACGTCGCCCGGGGTCAGCTGCTTTTGCAGCTCTTCGGCCTTGGCCCGGGAGCAATTGGCCAGCGAGTAGTCCTCTATGTGCATCAGGCTGTCGCCTCTGACGTATATGGGCAGCCCGTACAGCTCCTCCAGCTCCCGGATGTTGGCGCCGCCGTCTCCTATGAGAAAGAGCGCCGTCCGCGGGTTGGCCTTGATATACAGCCCGTAGTCCCGTTCGGTCTTGTGGAGAAAGCTGCGTATGTCTCTTTCGATCCTCAGGCTCACCGTCTCGCTGCTTTCCACCCTGCCTCTGCCGTTGCAGTAGGGGCACACCTCGGTCATGGCTTCGCCCACGGTCTCGGACACCCTTTTGCGGTTCAGCTCTATGAGCCCCAGGTCCGATATGCGGGATATGCTGGTCTTGGTGCGCTCCTTGCTGAGAGCGGCGGCGAGAGCCCTGATGAGCTTGTCTCTGTCGCTCTGGCTCACCATATCTATAAAGTCCACGACGATGATGCCTCCCAGATCCCTCAGGCGTATCTGGCGGGCTATCTCGGCGGCGGCCTGCAGATTGGTGGTCAGCACCGTCTCCGTGAGGGACTTGTTGCCCACGAATTTGCCTGTGTTGACGTCGATCACCGTCAGGGCTTCCGCTATGTCTATGCAGATATAGCCTCCGTTCTGGAGCCATATCTTGCGTTTGAACATCTGCTGATAGTCCCTCTCCAGGCCAAAGCGTTCGAATATGGGCAGCTTGTCGTTGTAATGCCTGATCCTGCCCGTGAGCTGGGGCGCCAGGGCGCCGGCCAGCTCCTTTGCCTTTTTGTACTTGGCTTCCGAGTCTATATACATGCAGCTCACGTCCTGAGTCAGGTTGTCCCGTATGACCTTGTAGATCAGCGACAGCTCCTGATACACCACCGCCGGCGCCTGGACTGCCCGGGCGTTCTCGCTGATGGAGCTCCATATCCTGACCATGGTGTCTATGTCATGGCTGATCTCTTCCTCGGTCCTGCCCTCCGCCTCTGTCCTGGCGATGATGCCGAACCCGGGGGGGCGTATGGCTTCCAGCAGGGCCTTCAGCCGGTCGTGCTCGGCGGGGCCTATCCGTTTGCTGATGCCGATGGAGTCGGATTCGGGCATCAGGACTATATATCTGCCGGGCAGGGTGATCTTGGTGGATACTCTCGCGCCCTTGGCTGCTCTGGGAGCCTTGACCACCTGGACCAGGAACTCCTGGCCTTCCCGGATCATACCCGTGATGGAATGGGCCCGGAGGGGCTTGCGGGGCTTGGAGCCGGCCAGATAGGGCAGGATGTCCCCCGAATACAGAAACGCGTTCTTTTCCATCCCTATATCCACAAAGGCGGCGTCCATGCCGCTGAGGACGTTTTTCACCTTGCATTTGTATATATTGCCCACCACTCCGCCGGAGCGTTCCACATACACCTCTGCCAGCCTGTTGTCCTCAACTATGGCCACTCTGGTCTCTCTGTTTTGCACGTTTACGACAATGTCGCTTTTCACGGGGGCTCCTCCGTATTACAACTTCCGATTATATTATAACATGAGACGGCAGGAATCACAAAACCGGGGCCCCGCCCCCGGCAAAAAGTGTCCGCCGACATCCGGCCAGCGTCGTAGGTGTATAAAGCCCTTTGACCGCCGGGTCCTTCTCCTCATGGTGCAGGCTCCGTTCTCCGGCGAGGATGCATTCTCCCGTTGGAAAGTGGCCTTTGGCGGCGGTTGCCGCCAAAGGCATAATTAAATAATGTGTGTCGGCAGGACCTTGCCCTGCCGACACACACCCTTTTGTCCCGTTCGATCACACGTCATTTTGCCGCCGGGAAGACGGTATCGGCAAAATATTTTGTACGAGAGTTGCAGCCCGGGGGCTCCGATATGCTATAATAAATACGAATAAGCAGGGCGTGGAGGTCGTTTTGGAATATCAGTTTCTGGCGGTGGATGCGGGAGGCAGCCGCTGCCGCGCCGTCCTTGCGGACAGCAGTGGCAATATCATCGGCAGGGGTCAGTGTCAGAGTTCTGCCAACGCCTGCCGTTTCGGAGCAGGGCGCAGCGAAGAGTCCTTCAGGCAGGCGGTCCGGGAGGCCCTGGCGCCGGCGCCGGGGACCAACACCGTTTGCTGCACGACCTCCCGCTGCGAGGGGGAGGAGAACTTTGTCTCCTCTATCACGGGAGGACCGGCGGAAATGCTCCGCAACAGCGAATACGCGGCGGCGCTGGCCGCCGCCGGACTGGAATACGGCTACGTGTGCCTGGCCGGCACCGGGGCCGGCTCCATGGCCTTCCGCCCCGGCAGAGAGCCGGTGCTGCTGGACGGCCTTGGGCCCCACCTGGGCGACTTCGGCGGGGGCTTCTGGATAGGCAAAAGGGCCATAGAGGCGGCGGCCCGTTCGGACTGGGATCCCGCCTACCGCACCTCTCTTGCCCTGCATCTGAGCAGGCATTTTCTGGGGCAGGACGACAATCCTCTGGGCAAGGCCTTTGTGCCCTTTTTGCTGGAAATGCCCGACAGGTCGGTCATCGCTTCGGCGGCGGCTCTGGTTGCCCGGTGCGCCGCAGAGGGCGACGCCGTCAGCGCCGCTATTCTGAGAGAGGCCGGCTGCCTGCTGTGCGAGACCCTGCGGTGTCTGGCGGTAAACGTTGCGCCCTGGGAGGAACCTTTGCCCGTGGTGTGCACGGGCTCGGTGATCCATTCGCCTCTGGTAAGAAAGGCCTTTGAAGAAGAGCTGAACAGGGCTCTTCCGGGCTTCCGCATAGCCGAAAACCGGGGGCCCCAGATCATGGGCCATTTGCTGATAGGGGCAAAAAAGACTCTCGGCGCCGCCGAATACGCCTCTTTTGCCTCACACCTGAAAAAACAAAAGGAGATGTTTTCTTGAACAAAAAGGATTTGATCTTAAAGAAGATCCGCATTATCCCCGACTTTCCCAAAAAGGGGATAGGCTTTCTGGATATATGCCCTTTGCTGGCGGACAGGGAAGCCTTCGGAGCCGTCATAGAGCTGATGGCCGACAGGGTGAAGGACAAGGGCTACACCAAGATCGTAGGCCTTGAGGCCCGGGGCTTTGTTTTCAGCGCGCCTCTGGCGCTGCGCCTGGGCTGCGGCTTTGTGATGGCCCGCAAGGCCGGCAAGCTGCCCGGAGAGTGCATCAGGGGCGAATACGCCACCGAATACAGCGTGGCCGCCATCGAGCTGCAAAAGGGGGCCCTTGTTCCCGGAGACAAGGTGCTGATAGTGGACGACATCGTGGCCACGGGCGGGTCTCTGGCTGCGGCGGAAGCGCTGGTGGGGACCATCTGCAGCGACTGGGCCGCCCTGTGTCTGATAGACATCATCGACGTGCCCAAGCTGCACCGCTCCGAATACGAAGCGATCTTTGAGATGAAGGAAGCCCTGTGATGGACGTTTTTCAATGCGTGCCCAATATCAGCATTTCGTCCCGGGCCGTGCTGGAGGACATGGTGGACGCCGTCGGCGAATACGTCAGAGTCATGGACTATTCCTGCGACACTGACCACAACAGGAGCGTGATCACCATGACCGGCTCCTCCGAGGAGCTGCTGCCCGCCATGGTGCAGCTGGCCCGGATGGCGCTGGAGCACATAGACATCAACGAGCACAGGGGCGCCCACCCGCGGATAGGGGCTCTGGACGTGGTGCCGGTGGTGCCTCTCTTTGACACCTCCATGGACAGCGCCGTGGAGCTGAGCTACAACATAGGCGAAGCCATCAGCGCCCTGGGCATCCCCGTGTATTTTTATGAGGAATCCGCCCGCAGCAAGGGCTACCGTTTTCTGGAGGAGATCCGCCGGGGCGGCTACGAGTGGCTGAGGGAGCACACGGACGAGAGGCCTCCCGATCTGGGGGACAGGCTGCACCCCACGGCGGGAGCCTGCGCCGTAGGTGCCAGAGGCCCCCTCATCGCCTTCAACGTGAATCTGGAGACCGAGGACAAGACCATAGCCGAAGTCATAGCCCGGGAGATCAGGGCTCTCCGCAAAAAGAAGGACCGGCGCATGGAGGGGGTCAAGGCGCTGGGGCTGTATCTGCGCAGCGCCGGGGTGGTACAGGTGTCCACCAACATCACCCGTCCCGACAAAACCGGGGTGTTTCCCGTGTATGACTACATCAGGCAAAGGGCGGAAGAGCTGGGCTCGGGAGTCAGAAATTCCGAGCTGATCGGAGTGGTGTCCGAGGACATCAGCGCCGCCATCGTGAGAGACGCCCTCAGGCTGGAGGCTTTTGACGCCGGACGGGTGATCACCAGGAGAGAGGATTGACAGAGCTGCAGGCTTTTCGCCGCGCCATGAGCCGCGGAGGAGGGCAGGGCCTCTGGTACGCCGAGTTTGTCCCCTCCGTGCTGGAGCGCTTTTGCAAATACGAAGGCTGTGACGCCGAGGGCGTCGGCCAAAAATACCGCGCCTTTTGTCCCGTGTATGTCGGCCTTTCCGGCGTCGGATATCCGGAGCCGGCCCTGTTTGAGCCCTTCTTTGCCGATATCCCCCGTCCCGCGGGGGCCTGGATCAACTGCTGGGGGGTCATGGAGGTCCCCTGCGACACCTACCACTTCACCCGGTATATCAGTCCCGGGCGCCATATGACGACTCTGGAAGAGATCAGGGATATCCCTATAGCCGATTTTTCCTCCGGAGACGCCGCCCATATGGCGGAGGCTGTCCGGCAGGCTCACGGAAAGGGCAAAGCGGCTGTCTGCTGGGTGGGACATATGTATGAGGAGGCCTGGCAGATCAGAGGCTACGCGCAGTTTCTCACGGATATGACCGAGCATCCGGAGATATGCGAATGGCTTTTGGACCGCATTTTGGCCAACGACCTTGTTGCGGGCAGGGCTGCCGCCCGGGCCGGCGCGGATATGCTGAAGATCGGCGACGACGTGGCCAACCAGCGGAGCATGATGTTCAGCCCCGGAATGTGGCGCCGCTTTATGAAGCCCCGCTGGAGCCTCTTTATATCCGAGGTCCGCAAACTCAAGCCGGATATACGCATATGGTATCATTCCGACGGAAATATAAAGGATATCATCCCCGAGCTTATAGAGATAGGCGTGGACGTGCTGAACCCCATTCAGCCGGAATGTCTCGACGTGGACGAGATCATCAGGGAGTTCGGCCGGGACCTGGTGCCGGACGGCTGCATAGGCACCCAGAGCCTGATGCCCTTTGGGACTCCGGAGGATATCAAAAAGGAGGTCCGGCGCCTGAGAAGCCTGTGCCCCGACGGGGCGCTGATACTGTCGCCGACGCACGTGCTGGAGCCCGACGTGCCTATGGAAAATATACGGGCTTTTCTGGAGGCTTGCAATGAATAAGACGTTATTTGCTCTGTTTGTCATATTGCTTATGGGAGGCGCCGCTATGGCCGATGACAACTATCCCCTGAACACAAAGGATATCCGCATCAGGGATCCCTTTATCGCCGTAAGCGGCGGCAAATATTATATGTCGGGGACCCACCGGGGCGACGCCTTTTCGGTGTGGGAAAGCCCGGATCTGGAGCACTGGTCGGAGCCCCATACGGTCTTCGCGGCCCGCAAGGGCTTTTGGGGGACCACCAATTTCTGGGCTCCGGAGCTGCACGAATACCGGCACCACTGGTATTTGTTCGGCAGCGCTTTTGCCGAGGGGGTAAACAGGGGTACCCAGATATTCGTGGCCAGGAGCCCTCTGGGCCCCTTTATCCCGTTGGGGAGCAAGCCTCAGACTCCCGGGGAATGGATGAGTCTGGACGGCACCCTGTACGTGGATAAGGACGGCGCCCCCTGGATGGTGTTCTGCCACGAATGGGTGCAGGTCCGGGACGGCGAGGTGTGCGCGGTCCGTCTGACGGAGGATCTGGCGAGGCCCGCGGGCGAGCCCATATTGCTGTTCAGGGCTTCGGAGGCCCCCTGGGCCGCCGGCTTCGGCAGCTCCGGAGGGCTGGTGACGGACGGCCCCTTCATTTACGAATCCTCCAAGGGCTTTCTGGTGATGCTGTGGTCCTCCTTCGACTCCGAAGGCAAATACAATATCGGCCTGGCGGTCTCCGACAAGGTGCAGGGCCCCTGGCGCCAGCTGTCCAAGCCTCTGTTCACCGAACACGGAGGACACTCCATGATATTCCGCGACCTCAAAGGCAGGCTGCTGTGCGTGTTCCACTGTCCCAACAGCCCCGGCGGACAGGAAAGGGCCCGGATATACGAGATCAGCGAGGACGAGCAAGGCATCCCCGTCCTGGGCAAGCGCGTGTATTAGAAATGTGTGACCTGAAGACCATCGGGATCGCCGCAGCGATAGTATTGCTTGCGCTGTGCCGGGGGGCATGGTGCGCAGGCGGGGAGGAAACAGCGCCTATGAAATGGTATTCTGCCGATATAGAGGCCAGGCTGGCCCTGACCAACGACTATCTGTCCGGCATGCTGGACAGGGACAAGGACCTGGAGCCCTTTTTCTCCATACACAGGGATCCGGACTCCGGGACAGCCTTTGCCAACCACGCCGTGTCCATAGGCATCCCCCACGTGACGGGCAGAGCCCTGGAGGCCCTGTTTCAGACGGAGATGCTCACGGGAAAGCCTGCTCCGAAGGAAGCGGAGCAGGCCTACACCCGGTATCTGTTTTCCTGTATGGACAACCCGGACCATATGCCCTACTACACGGACACAGGCGACGGCGACAAGCAAAAGGTGGAGTGCCACAACCTGCGGGAGGCCCTCTTCGGGCTCACCCGTCTGGTCCAGAACCGCAGCAGCGAAAAGGCCCGCCGCCTGGCGGACGGCATGCTGCTCACTCTGGACAGGATGAACGGCCCCGAAGGCATGTTTTCCTATGACAGGATAAAGAGCATGGGCAGGGAGGGGGTCTTCCTGGGCATTTCCGACACCATGCAGACCACCACCTCCGGCAGGCTGGTGGGGGCTCTGGTCGCCTATTACAGAGTGACCAAAAACCCTCTGGCCCTGCGGCTGGCGGGAGGCTATGCCCGGGGGGTCATGGAGCATAGCTTTACGGAGGACGGGCGCCTGACGGACGACGCCTCCAACCACATACACTCCATCACTTCTTCTCTGTCCGGCATTCTGGATTATGCCTATATGACCGGCGACACCGCCATGGCGGACAAGGCGCTGCGGGTGTATAAGAACGGCCTCCGGGAGTTTATGTCCTCCTACGGCTGGGTCAAGGAGCAGGCCTGGCTGGAGACGGACCAGGGGGAATCCAACCAGGTGGGGGACGTGATCGAGATGCTGCTGCTCTTTGCTGCGCACAAGGACCCCGCCTTTTACGCAGAGGCGGAAAGGTATATGCGCTCGGCGCTGCTCCCTCAGCAGGTCATAGACAACAGCTTTGTCCGGGACAACCCGGAGCCAAAGGGGGACTACCAGAGGGATATGCCCCGGCGGATCATAGGGGGCTTCGGCTTTGCCACTCCCCGGGCCCACCTGCAGCAGGAGTGGAGCGCCATCAACACCATAGATATCACCGAAGGGGCCGTGCAGGCTATATGCGAATTTGCCCGGCGCATCGTCACCCGGGACGACCTGGGCGTCAGGGTGAACCTGCTCTTTGACCGGGACTGCGAATACGCCCGGGTGGAGAGCAGCCTGCCCGTCAAGGGGCAGATAAAGATATACCCGAAGCTGACGGACAGCCTGCTGGTGCGCATCCCCGAAAACATCCGTCAGGGCTCCTTCAGGATATACGGCCCGGAGGGCGAAAGAAAATATACCGCGGTGCAGAATTACGCCCTTGTCGGCGCGAAGAAGGGCGAGGAGATCACAGTCCGCTTTGCTCCCCTGATGACCGAAAAGGGGGAGTTCATCTATCACAAGCATTACGGGGTCCGGTATTACGGCGAGCAGTGCGTGTGGGTCAGCGGCGAAGGGGGAGTGTATCCCCTCTTCGGAGAATTTGAACCGGAGGAATAAATGAGACTGTTGCTCTTCTGTATCATTCTGGCTTTCTGCTCGGCGGGGGCCTTTGCCTGCGTCCTGGTGAAGGGCGGCCGGCCGGCTGCGGCCATAGTTCTCGGCAGCGATGCCACGGAGCCGGAGAAAAACGCGGCTCTGGAGCTGCAGTCCTACATAGAACAGATATCCGGCGCCCGGCTGGAGATAGTGGCTGAGCCCTCGGAGGCTCTGGCCAACATCTACGTGGGGCAGACGGAATGGACCAAAAAACAGGTCCCCGGCTTTGACTGGGACTCCCTGAAGCGGGACGGCATCCTCACGAGGAGCGGCAAAAAGACTCTGATCCTGGCCGGCGACCGGCCGGCGGGGACCCTCTACGCCGTGTATGACTTTCTGGAAAAGGAGCTGGGGGTCCGCTTCTGGGCCCCGGGAGAAGAATACGTGCCCTCGAAGAAGGATATCACAGCGTCGGCCGACAGGGTGTACGTTCCTCCCTTTTATCTGAGAGAGGATTTCTTCAAGCTGTATATGCACGACGAGCAGTTCAAGGCCAAGCGCAAGCTCAACGGCCGCACCAATCTGGCCACCACCCCTATCAGCCCCGAATGGGGCGGCTGCTACGACCTCATAGGGGGCGGCCATACCTTCTGGCTGTTCATGAACCCCGACGAGTATTTCGCCGACCATCCGGAATGGTATCCCCTGATCAACGGCAAGCGGTTTTCCGGCTACGGACAGCTGTGCCTCAGCAACGACGAGTGCGTGGAGATGCTGACTCAAAAGGTGCTGGCCGAATTGCGCAAGTATCCCGAGCCCCGCATGATCAGCGTGACCCAGAACGACAACCAAAACTACTGCCGGTGTGAAAAGTGCTCCGCCCTGGCGGAAAAATACGGCGCCCAGTCGGGAGTCATACTCCAGGCGGTGAACCGTGTGGCCCGGGCCGTGGCAAAAGAATTCCCGGACGTGCAGGTGGAGACCTTTGCCTATCAGTATTCCGTGGACGCCCCCCGGGGGATAAAGCCGGAGCCCAACGTCCTTATACGGCTGTGCAACATAGACGACGATTTCGGCACTCCCCTTGCGGACTGTCCCTCGAGCCCCCGGCCCGACCGGGTCAAAAACAATCTGAACTACCTGAAGGCCATCGGGGACTGGCACAGTCTGACGGACAACCTGTTCGTGTGGAATTATACGGTGAATTTCAGCGCCTCCTACCTGATGCACCCCAATTTCTTCTGCCTGAAGCCGGACCTTCAGACCTTTCGGGACAAGGGGGCAAAGGCTGTGTTTGAGCAGGGGGACGCCTACAACTCGGACTGCGCCTTTACCCTGCTGAAGGCCTACATGGCGGCCCGGCTCATGTGGGACCCCGAGGAGGACGACGACGCCCTCATGAAGGAGTTTCTCGACGGCTATTACGGCGAGGAAGCCGGGCCTCTGCTGTATGAGATAATACGCAAAAACGAAGAGTGGCAAAGCCTGGAAGACAAGCCTCTGCGCTGCTTCGGCCGTTCCTGCTTCTGGCTCACCCGGGAACGCTATGACGAGTGTCTGAAGCTTTTTGCCGAGGCCCTGAGCTTCGTCGGCGGGGATGCGGTAAAGCGGGAAAGGGTGCTTGAGCAGCTGCTGTGCTTTGAATATGCCGCGGTCAGGCTGGACGAGACGGAGCAGCAGGAATGGCTTGCCTGCGACCACTCGCCCTACAAGGACGTGTCCCGGTTCGAAAAGTTTCTGCTGGCGTTCCAGACCGGGACCGGCAACGGCTGTTCCCGGGAGGGGGCGGCCTACACCGGCAGCGATGCTGTCCTGGAAGGGGAGCACCTGCAGCCGTCGGTCCTGCCGGAGGCGCTGAAGGACATGGATCCCGGGGAGTATTTCTGTATGCCCGGAGCCGACTTTACCCTGTATTTGGACGGAGTCGCCTGCGCAATGGCGGAGGACCCCCTTTCCGTGGAGGGCAAGGCGGGCGTGCAATACACCGATACCTCCGAATGGGGCCTGCAGCGGAAGGTGAGCCGGGTGATCAGAGGGGCGTATAAGGCCGGCTACAAAAAGGCCCATATGTTCGTTTCCGCCCGGGCCGGGGGAGAAAAGAAGCCCGGCGCCGACGCCTTTCAGCTGTATTTCTGGGACTTCAATCTGGGAGCCAAATACATACGCGCCGTTTCCGCGGACCTGCTTTCGGGGGACAAATACACCGACGTGGACTGCGGCTATATGGACCTGTGGGACGCCCGGGACGTGAACCTGTGCATCGTGCCTCTGGAAAACAAGGCCGTGGAAGGGGGCGTCTGGGTGGACAAGGTGTATATGATATTCGAGAAGTGAGAAGATCATGAGAAAGACTCTGCTGTTTGTCCTGCTTGCGGCGTTCGCCCTGTTTGCCCTGCCCTGCGGGGCCTGCGTGCTGGTGAAAGACGGCCGGCCCGCCGCCGTTATAGTTCTGGGCGCCGACGCCGCCGAGCCGGAGAAAAACGCGGCTCTGGAGCTGCAGTCCTACATAGAGCAGATATCCGGCGCCCGGCTGGAGATAGTGGGGGAGCCCTCGGAGGCTCTGGCCAACATCTACGTGGGGCAGACGGAATGGACCAAAAAACAGGTCCCGGATTTTGACTGGGACTCCCTGAAGCGGGACGGCATCCTGATAAAGAGCGGCCCGGACAGCCTGGTGCTGGCCGGG
>JAFZNQ010000046.1 GCA_017552965.1 Abditibacteriota bacterium
GCGATTAAGCGCTGCCCCGGCAGAGGGACGCATCTCGCTTATCCGCCGTCATCCCAGCGGCAGCCTGCGGGCTGCCGTTGGAGAACTGTGGGGGCACCGACGGCCGCAGGCCGTTGGGGGGTCCACGCGGCGGAGAGTAACGAGCGCTGCGATTGAGCGTTGCCCCGGCAGAGGGACGCGCTCCGCTTCTTCGCCGTCATCTCAGCGGCAGCCTGCGGGCTGCCGTTGGAGAACTGTGGGGGGACCGACGGCCAAAGGCCGTTGGGGGGTCCACGCGGCGAAGAAGACATATTATCACACACCGCGGATATCAAACAATGTTCGTCTATATTACCACGAACCAAAGCAATAGAGTGTTCTACACCGGAGTGACAAACGATCTGTTTCGCCGGATGTATGAGCACAAGAGCGAGCTGATAGAGGGCTTCACGAAAAGATATCACCTTTCAAAGCTGGTGTATTACACTGAAATATCGGATAACACCGAAGCGATCATACTTGAGAAGAGGCTGAAGAAATACCCCCGCGACAAAAAATACAAGCTGATCAGGAAAGAGAATCCCGAGATGAAGGACTTGTCCGAGGATTGGGACTTCGGTGAACTGGGGCTGCCTGTGGAGTACACGCATTTTCACGGCAACTGAGAGTAAGGGGCTTTTCCGACCGCCGTCTATGGCCCCCCCAACGGCATAAAATGCCGTCGGTGCCCCCATAGATCTCCAACGCCTTTCACTGCGTTTCGGCGCTGGGATGACGGCGGGTTGGGGCTTATCGCCCGTTTGCGGCGGAGAAGTGAAAGCTCCCGGTCTTTGTAGGAACAAGCATTATGAAACACACTATACTAACATTACTGCTGTGCGCCCTGGCGGTCCTTATTCCGGCTGCCGGCGCGGCGGCAAAAGGAGACACAGTGAACAGAGCGGAATGGATGGCGGGTCATTACGGCATCATGACCCACTGGTTCGTGTATCCCGACCTGGCTCTCCCGGAGGGGACTCAGGAGGAGCGGACCGCATGGTTCAATGAGCAGGTGGACGCCTTTGACGTGAAGACCCTGATGAAGCAGTTTGACGAGACCGGGGCCGAGTGGCTCATTTTCACCCTGGCCCAGTCCAACGGCTATTTCAACAGCGCGAACCCCTTTTTGGACCGGGTCTATCCGGGGCACACTCCCAAGCGGGACCTGGGCCTTGAGATCGCCCGGGAGGTCAAAAAGCGGGGCAAGAGGTTCATCATCTATCTCCCCGGCCAGTTCAACAACACGGATCAATACGCCAAGGGCCTGGAGGAGGCCTTTTGCTGGAAAAAGGGCGAAGACAACTCGGTGAACCCGGAGTTTGAGGACTGCATGGCGGCCCTGTTTGAGGGCTACGCCCGGAAATACGGCCGCCTCTGCGACGGCTGGTGGATCGACGGCTGCTACCACGAGCTCCACCGGGAAAAATGGGACTGGGAGCGCTGGTGCCGGGCCATGCGCAGCGGCAACCCCGACAGCGCCGTGGCCCTGAGCGACGGCTCCTTTTGCATCGGCATCCTGAAGCCCCTGTATGACGGCTGCGACTATTTCGGCGGGGAGACCCACGACATCGAAAAGGGCATGATCCGCATCGACGCCACCATAGGCCCCAAGGAGGACTACGGCGAGGGCAAGAAGTTTTATCTCAATGACGAAGGCTACGTGCGGGTGAAGGGTGAGCGGCCCCGGTTTTTCGTGCCGGCCACCCAGTATATCTGCGGCCAGCAGCTCCAGTCCCTCATGTGCCTGGACCAGCCCTGGTCGGAGATGCCCGTGGAGTGGAACAGCTACTCCGCCGAGGAGCTGGCCATGCTGGCCCGGAACATGAAGCGGGCCAGAGGCGGCCTCACCATCAACATCCCCAACACCGGCAACGGCTCCCTGCAGCAGAGCACCGTCGATAAAGTGGCGGAGATGGGCAGGCTCATCAAATGAAAGCCGTCAGCAGCTGGAGCTTTGCTCCCTACACCCCCCTGCACCGGCCCGAAAGGGCCCGGGGGCCCTACGTGACCCGGCTGGCTCCCTTTGCGGGGGGCTTCCGGGCGGACTTTATCAACAACGCGGCCCCGGGCAGCCTGCACACTGTCCGCTGCGGCAAAAGGGACGGGGAGCTCACGATGACCCGGGAGGCCGCGGACCACGCGGTCTTTGAGGGCCTGGAGGACGGCGCGGACTACCGCTTCACCGTCACAGACGGAGAGGGAAGGAGCGTCTCCCGCCTGGTGCGCCCCGGCGAAGCCCCCGGCGCGGTGATCAACTACCTGCACCCGGAGGACCCGGAGTATGCCTTCAGCGGCAGCTATCTGTGCTCCCCCTCCCTGGTGCGGCTCCCCTCCGGCACCCTCATCTCCTCAATGGACGTGTTCAGGGGAGAGGCTGCGCAAAACTTGACCCTGCTGTTCTCCTCCCCGGACCGGGGCGCCACCTGGCGCTATCTCACGGAGCTGTTCCCCTGCTTCTGGGGCAAGCTGTTCGTTGCCAAGGGCGAGCTGTATATGCTGGGGGTCTCCCGGGAATGCGGGGACCTGCTCATAGGCCGCTCCCTTGACGAAGGCAGGACCTGGTCCGCGCCTACCCCCCTGGTGCGGGGCTCCAGCCTCACCCGGGAGCCGGGAGTCCAGCGGGGCCCCATGCCCGTGCTGGAGCATGAGGGCCGGCTGTGGACCGATTTTCAATACGGCACCTGGACTGAGAACTATTTCGCCACGGGCATCCTGTCCGCCGACCTCTCCGGCGACCTGCTGGCCCCGGAGACCTGGACCGTCAGCGAGCTCTTTGACCCCGACGGCAGCCCGGTGGAAAGGCCCGGCGCCCTGGAGGGCAGCGTGGTGGCGGGCCCCGACGGCCGGCTCTACGACCTGCTCCGCTATCAGCGGGGCAAGGCCCTCCTGCTGTCCATTGACAAGGACCGCCCGGACCGGGCCCCGGAATATGAGGCCATCATCGACTGCCCCACGGTGGACTCCAAGTTTGACGTGATCTGCGACCCGGTGAGCCGCCAGTGGCTGGCCCTGGTGAGCTACCCCGCCTCTATCCCATGGACCCGCCGCAACCTGCTGTCCCTCATCAGGTCCGAAGACCTGAGGACCTGGCAGTTCGTGCGGCACGTCATCGACCGGTCCTGGATGGACCCGGACACCACCGCCTTTCAATACGTGAGCTTTTTGATCGACGGGGACGACCTCCTCTTCCAGAGCCGCACGGCCCTCAACGGCGCCCACAACTTCCACGACGCCAACCTGGCCACCTTCCACGTGCTGAAGAACTTCCGCCGGGACCTGTAGAAGAGCATTCCCCCTTGCAGCGCAATGCGCCTGCAGGGGGGCTAAAAGAATAAGCCTTGCGGCGGCGCGCTGGTGGTGAGCCACGGGGCGGACATCCGCTCCATGGAGGTGCAGAACAACGAGAGCATGTATATCAATTTCATTGATTTTGTCAACCGTGAGATGACCACCGCCATTCTCGGTTCTACCCGTGCAACCATGGAGGCCAAGCACGGCAGCAAGGCGGACAGCGAGACCAGCCTGTCGCTGGTCCGGGACCGCATCCGCTTTTACCGGCAGCTCCTGGCGGAGGCCATCAGGGACCAGCTGCTGTTCCCCATTGCCGAGGCCAACTTCGGCCGGGAAAGGGCGCTCCGGGAGACACCCGTTCCCGAGTTCATTCCCGATGACCGGGAGGACCTGGTGAGCTACGGAAACATGATCGCCGCCCTCTACTCCAAGGGCTTTATAGACAAGTCCCAGCTGGAGGAGATAGACCCTATGCTCCGGCTCCCCAAGAGGAAGAAGGACCCGGCCCGGGAGGAAGAATAGGCAGGGGGTTAACGGAGAAGGATTTTTTACGTAACGGGTTGATTATATACGGAAACGGCTCCGCGAAGCGCGCGCTTTGCGGAGCAGTTTTTTGTGTGGGCGCGGCCCGGCGGTCATAATTGCCCCGGCGGTCAATACTAAGTCATTGCGTCGCTACTTATCTGTAATCTCCCATTCTATATATTGATCTTTCGAATCTTTATAATGCTCCTTCAGGAACTCGTTGCATAGCCGGAAATGATAGCATTTGTGGAAGTATTTTTTGCTCCGCGGAGACGGATGCCCCGTCATAAGCACCAGGTGCTTTTTTTCTCCGGTATTGTCACTTATTATCACGGAAGTATTAACTATATGGTATCCCTTTTTAAGGTTAGGCTTTATCTTTAATGCATTTTTAAAAAATGTTTCCTGTGCCTTATCTCCCCAGAGCATAAACACCACGTGATTCTTGCCTTCAGTGATTATTTTGCGGAGTACTGCTACGGTAAAAGGCCTCCACAATTTCAAATGTTTATCTTGTTCCGATTTACAGTATGTCAGCGCCGAGTTCAGCAGCAGGACACCCCGTTCGGCCCATGGGGTCAGGTCGCCGTTATTAGGAATAGAGTATTTTTCAAGCTCTAGTTCAGCGAAAATGTACTTAAGGGAGTTATTATTTGGAATCGGTTCTTCTCTAGGAAGAGAAAACGCCAAGCCTGTGGCTGGAGTTGGATCAGGATACGGATCCTGGCCCAGGATCACGCATTTGATATCCTTAATGTCAGCATGTTTAAACGCATTGAAGACGTTCTCTTTAGTCGGTTTGATGTTCCCCGAATTCAGAATTTTAAATAGATCATCTGTTATTTCGCAGTCTTCAAAGAATTCCTTCCATTTGGGCTGTATCCCATCCATACACTCTTTAGGAATTTTCTTGCTCATAAGTAGCCTCCCTTATCACTGCAGTTCGTTATCAGGATGATACACTATTATTATACGATTTTCCGAGGCTTTTTGATGCCTCGCAGCTGTCTTTCCGTTTGTCCCGTTGGTCTGGTCGGTGACCGGGGCTGGAGGCTCCGTGACAGGGGCTTTCATTCCCATGTGTCCTGGGACACAGGCGGCGAAAAGACATTAATCCGTTCGGGACAAAAACAGGCGGCGGAGGAGTTCCCTCCGCCGCTCAATTAGTCGGTTTCCTAAATATAGCGCTTCAGATATTCTTTTTCGGCCGGTGTTTTCGTCATACAATCTATTATTTGTTTCACGGTAAGAAGCTTGATGTCAAAATTGAAGTCATCGCCATATCGTATTTTGCCTTTCTTATTGATCAGATCTATAACTGGCTCCGAAAGACCATAGAACTCACCGAATTCGTCATAGTATTCCTGCTCAAGATCATTTTCGTATTTCTCATGATCAATGCCGGTTCCTTCTAAAAAGCCAGCATCTGGTATTGTCCAGATCCCGTCTACGAGAGTGATCTTCGATAGTTTCTCCGGAAAAGAGCCGAATTCTTTCTTTTTTAAGTAGTCACGGCAAAAGAGGGCTGTACAAATACCGCAGAGATGAAGATAAAACTGAAACGCGTCAAAATGCTTGTATTTACAAATGTATTTATCTTTACTTTCCTTGTCGGTCAGATTTTTTCGCAGTTCATCCAGCTTAGTAAAGAGATCTGGTTCTGTCGGCACTTCTTTGTCCGGGTTCGGATAGTTATTTTTGTTTCCGTAAGACTTGGCCAGTTCTTTTGGTTTGTCCCCTCTTACCCACTCAACCATCTTTATTTCAAAGAGTACTATTTCACATCCATTTTCTGCTTTTTTATTTAGATAGACATCTACAAAGGGGGTAGCCCCATTGACTGTGGTCGCTACAAGCTTTTTTTCATATTCAAGTTTAAATTCGCCCGGTGATACTCCGAGAGCGGCAGGAGCGTTCTCATTCAGAGTTACAGTTTTGTTTCCGAAGATGTTAAACGCCATTGCCGCAGAAGAATGAAGAGCGCACATAGGAGAAGGGGAAAGGGGATTCCCGTTGGAACTCCTGTACTGATCAAGATGTTTAGGATCTATATTTGAAGGGTGTTGTATCAGTGTACCTCCATATTCCTTTCTTTTGATATTTTCGCAGTCATTAATCAGATTATCTTCATAATTCCTGACGTAATATATATAACACGGGTCCAGGAACTCGTCTTTAATTACGCCTTTATCTATGCAGCGTTTTTTTACTGCTGGATATAATACAGTGTCAGGAATACAATTCAGCTTTTCTTCAGCCTTTTTGCTCATGATTCTGTAAGTCCTCCATTTTACTGGTTTTTATCTCGCTTCCATTATACCACATATACACTCATGACTTCCCAAACCCCTTCCTATTTCCGGGTTCCTTATAGTTTGTAGTTTGACGAAGCAGGGGGGTCCGCCTTGCGGCGGCGCGGGAGCGCCGCCGC
>JAFZNQ010000047.1 GCA_017552965.1 Abditibacteriota bacterium
CCGGCCACAGTCGAGAGAGCAATAAAGCGCCCGGGAAGGCGTCCCCGTCGGTCGCGGGATCGACCGACGGGGACCAAACAACACATGCATCGGCAGGCGCGCAGCGCCTGCCGATGCATTCGATCTCTCCGACAGAACCGCGAGCCCCTGTCTGACGGCGGAGAAATGGCGCAGGTGTGCTATAATATAGAAAACGGCATCGCCAAGGAGAACGCAATGACTATCGAAACCCAGGAAATACTCGAGCTGACCTTTCGGGCCGAAGCTCCTCACTCCGATCCCTTTTGGGACGTCACTCTGGACATAGAGGCCTCGTCTGCCGCGGGCACGCGGCTCTTTCCCTGCTACTGGGCGGGAGGCGATCTGTGGAAGGCCCGCATAGCCTTTCAGGAGCCAGGCCCTTATAGCCTGAAGACCGTGTGCTCCAACCCTGCGGACAAGGGGCTTCACGGCCTTTGCTTTGAAGCCGAGGCAGTCCCCTACTCGGGCATTGACCCTCTGAAAAGGCACGGCCGCCTGAAGGCGTCGGCCGACCGGCGCCGGCTGGAGTTTGCCGACGGCACGCCCTTTTTCTGGCTGGGGGACACCTGGTGGATGGGCCTGACGGGGCGGCTCGGGTTCCCGGGCGACTTTTTGACTCTGCTGTCGGACAGAGTCAAAAAGGGCTTCACACTGGTGCAGATCGTCGCCGGCATATATCCGGACATGGACGAGTTTGACCCCAGAGGGGAAAACGAAGCGGGCAACCCCTGGACGCCGGGCAACGAGACCATAGATCCCGACTACTTTCTGTATATGGACAGGCGCATCGACGCCCTGCTGGCTGCCGGCCTTGTCCCCTGCATAGTGGCCTGCTGGGGCTACTACGCCGACATCCTCGGCTTTGACAGGCTGTCGCGCTATTGGCGGTATCTCATAGCCCGCTACGGAGCCGCCAACGTGATCTGGTGCCTGGCGGGAGAAGCCACCATGCCCTGGTACGGATATCACACCGATCCGGAGGAGTTCGAACAGCGCCGGCAGAGCCAGAAGGACTTCTGGAGCCGGATGGCGCGATACGTGAGAGCCGCGGACCCCTACGGCACACTGACCACCATACACCCCAGCGCAGCGAGCAGAGAATGCGTGGAGGACCCCGCCTCCATCGACATCGAGATGCTCCAGTCGGGGCATGAGAGCTCCTTTTCATACAACTATTCCCTGGAGCTCATAGACAAATCCCTGAAGGCAGAGCCCCGGATGCCGGTGGTGCAGTCGGAAGTGTGCTACGAAGGCATATGCGAAGGCAACCGGCAGGAGGCCCAGAGGCAGCTGTTTTGGAGCAACATGCTGTCCGGGGCGGCGGGCTACACCTACGGAGCCAACGGCATCTGGCAGCTGAACGCGCCGGAATGGCCCTACGGACCCTCGCCCCACGGCGCCAGCTGGGGCACGGACTTCTGGCAGGACGCCATGAACTACAGGGGCTCGTCGGAGCTGGGGACCGGCAAAAGGATACTGGAAAAATACTCCTGGCACCGTCTCAGGCCGGACAGCAGCCTGGCCACGCCCCACAGGCAGACGGTGGAAGCCGATCTCTGCTTCGGAGCTGCCTGTGAGGACACCCGGGTGTTTTATCTGCCCCGGTTCTGCCCCGTCCCCACCTTCCACAGGCTCACTCAGGAATGGGAAGGCATACTGGTGAATCCCTCCGACGGCGCGGAGCAGCCCCTGGATCCCATCGTTCCCGACGAAAAGGGCGACTGGCTCTTTTGCTGCGGCGGGCTGCACGTGCTGCCCGTCATGCGGGACTGGGTAGTGGTCCTGAAAAAGAAATAAGACCAAGGCCGGAGCCCCGGGCTCCGGCCTTGGTCATTCCGCCTGTTTACTTCTTTTCCTCTATGGTGATGAGGCAGGACGAATGTCCTTTTTGCCTTATGATCTCAAAGCCCTTCATGAGCGAAGAGCCCTTTTTCTCCCATTCTTCTCCCGTATCCACGTCTGTCAGCAGATAGGTCTTGTCTTTTTTCAGGTCCCTGAGGCGCACAGTCACGGAGTTCCGGGGGCAGTCGTCCCGGCGGAAGGCCAGCAGTATGCCCCGCTTTTCTTCGGGCTTGTAAAACTCAAAGGCGGTCCAGATATCGTTGCCCAGACCGTAAGGGGTCAGGGCGTAATAGTCCCCGTCCAGACAGGGAGCCACGATGTTTTTCTGCTCGGAGGTGAACTTGCGCAGCAGGTCATAGTCCACCACGCTGTTTTTGATCTGCTCGGCGTTGCCTCCCAGATACTGCAGGGTGAGAGGGTCGTATTCCTTGTCGCCCTTGCGCACGTCCCACAGGCAGTTGAACAGGTTGACGCAGATGCTCCGCAGCTGATAGAGGTCTGTGACCGAGGCGCAGTGGCCGTCAAAGGGTATCCAATAGTTGATGCCGTAGGTATGGTTTTGTGTCCCCACCGGCTCGTGGAGATAGTCGCTGCGGTGCAGGGGCACGCTGCGGCGCATGGTCTCCAGATCGTTGCGTCGGCCGCCGGAAGCGCAGCTGTCAATGAGCATGCCGGGGAACCGCTCCAGGAGAGCGTCCCAGAAGGCCAGATAGCCGGTGATGTATTTGATCTCGGTGACGCCGCTTCGGCCCCGTTCGTCATTTTGTCTCCAGAAGGCCAGAGGGTCTATGTTGAAATCCTGGCGGTAGAGGTCGATGCCCTGCTCCTCGATGGTGTCGCCTATATGCTGTATGAGCCAGTCCACCACCTGAGGGTCGCTGAGGTTGAGCAGAGCGCCGCCCAGCAGCCATTCCTTGCGCCGGCCCAAAAAGCTGTCGGGGTCGCCCACTCTTTCCGGCTCGAACCAGGTGACTATCTTCATGCCCCGGCTGTGGGCGTAGTCGCTCACTTCTCTCAGGCCCTTGGGAAAACGCGCGGGGTCCGGCTCCCAGGTGCCGGTGTTGGGCCAGTTGCTCCCCGCCGGCGATTTGTCGTAGCAGGGATACCAGCCCGCATCCATCCACCAGTAATCAAGGGGGATACCCTCCTCCAGATAGCGCCTGATGAACTCTATCTGGTCGGCGGCGTTGGCGTCCGCCATTTCCCTGAACCAGTGGGACGAGCATCCCGACAGAGCCGGCTTGGCGCTCTTGGGGGTATTGTGGGCCATCATGAACCGGCGCCATATATTCTGAGCCCTTTCCCAGTCGCCGGAGTAGTGCATCACCAGCCCCAGAGGCGAGCGCAGTTCCTCGCCGGGCTTCAGGTAAAAATCGCAGTCCTCCATGCCACCGGCGATCCGGAGCGCGCCGTCCTTTTCCGCAAAGTCGCAGATCCACTGTCCGGGCCAGCCCAGCACGGCAATAACGCCGCCCTTGCCCCCGGTCTCCAGATCAAAATAGGGCATGGTGCTGTTGGTGCCCCTGCCCCCCTCCGTGCGGAGACGGAGCCTTTCCCCGGAGGTGATGACGCTGGTATGGGGCCTGTAGTCAAAAGCCGTGCAGGGCGAACCGTCGGAGTAGTGCAGCACGAAGTGTTCCTTGCCCTTTTTGGGTATTTCCAGGTCCAGAGCCTTTACCGCATTTATACGGCCGGTGTTGACCGTGCCCGTGTTTTTGAAATACAGGGTCCACTCGGTGACGGGAAAATCGGTATAGTCGATCCGTTCGCAGCGGACCACCAGCCCCGAGTCGGGATCGGACCATTCTTCGACGGTCCTGATCTTGCCGTCCTTTTCCTTTTCTCTCGTTTCCGAATAGATCCAGCTGCCCAGTATGCTGTCGGAAAACAGCCCGTTGTAATAAAAGCTGAAGGGATAGCCGGAGACGGGCCGGGGCAGGTATTCGTTTTTGTCGATGTAGGACAGATCCCCCAGCTCATACACCTTGCCGGACTCGCCGTAAGCCCTGACGTCCCCCCATATGGACTGATCGCAGGCAATACCGTCCTCGGTGGGATCCAGGGTGAGGTGGAAGCTGTTCTCTCCCCTCATGGCCACGTCCACAGGCATGGCTCCGCTCTGCTGAGTCATGACGGGAGACCCGAACAAAGGACCGGCGCTGTCCTCTATGCCGAATATCACGCTGCCTCCGCCGGACTTGGCGTAAAGGCCTATATCGGCGGTGACCCGGACTATCTTTTCCGGCAAAAAGACCTGCAGATCGCTGGGAGCGTGGGCGTAGATGCCCTTTTTATACAGCTTCTCACCTATATACATAGGCTCGCCGCCCCGGGAATTGAGGGTGGTGTAGTCATAATTCTTCAGGACCAGTATCCCCTGTTTTTCCGTATCGGCGGGCATGACCGAAGGAGGCATCTTGCCCACCGGAGCAAAAGCTCCGTGGGACCACTTGGCGGCAGCCTTTAGCTCGCTCTTTTTTACGCTCTCGGCGAACGAAGGAGCGGCCAAAGACAGAATGATAAGCGATAGAATAAGCAGCATGACAGACAGTTTCATATACTCCTCTGAAAAACGATATCACCTCTATGATAGCATATCTGCGCCGCAAAAAACCTGCGGTCCCCGGTTTTTTTGCCGGCCGGGGCTCGCGGCTCCGCGACAGGAGATATCTTACCGGTGAGGGCAAAGGGCCCTCACCGCCGATATGACGTTAATATGAACGGGAAAAAACAGTCCGATCAATAATGCCTTTCGCCGTCGCGGAAGCGACGGCGAAAGGCAAAAAGACAAAGGGGAGAACACTCTCTCCGCCTTATACGGCCCCCCCCAACGGCTTTCAGCCGTCGGTGCCCCCGCAAACCACCCCACAAAATCTGCGATTTTGCGGGGAACCCCGGGAGTGCTTCTCAGCCCCGCGATACGGCCCCTCCCATCTCTAACCCCACAAAATCTATGCGATTTTGCGGGGGCCCCAGAGAGTGCGCCTCCGGCATAGCCGGAGTAAGGAACGCGGCAGACGGGCCCCACCGCACCACCCCGCGAATACTTTTATTCGCGGGGGCCCCGGTAGATCCCTGACCCAAAACGGCCAAACGCAAGGCGTTTGATCTGTTGCCGTTTTGGGCGGGATGACGCGGGGTTGTGCCGCGGTCGCCGGGATGACGGCGGAGGTAGTCCGCGTTCTCCGGCGGTCAATCAAACGTCGTTTTGTCACTTTTTCCTCCCCGGTTTTGCCAAAGACGGGTCTTCGGCCCTCCGGCGTGGTATAATGGATTTGAATACCAACATACGGAGTATACCATGAAAGTATCCGATCTCAATAAAGTTACAGTCCACAACGGCCTGGGCCTTGCCGACGCGGCCTGGCTGGACCCCACAGAGAAGCCCTTCCGCCTCTACGGCATACTGCCTCCCGACGGGGAGCACGACTATTATCACCGCATGCCCCAAAAGATAGCCGACAGGGTGAACGAAGGTGTGTCCATACTCAACCACCACACGGCCGGCGGGCGCATACGCTTTGTCACCGACTCTCCCTACGTGGCTATCGTCACCAAACAGTCATACGTAGAGCCCAGGACCGTCACCATGCCCAAGAGCGCCACCGTGGGCTTTGACCTTTACGCCTCGGAAAACGGCGGCGCCGACCTCTACAGAGGCACCTTTATCCCGCCCGAGCTGGGCTGCGAAGAGGGCTTTGAGAGCGCGGTGGGCTTTTGGAACGGCTCCGCAAAGAGGCTGGTGACCGTAAACATGCCCCTTTACGGCGGGGTCAACAGCGTATATATAGGCCTCCGGGAGGACAGCCTGATCGAGGAAGCCCCCGACTACGGCACGGAACAGCCCATAGTCTATTACGGCTCCTCCATCACCCAGGGCGGGAACGCCTCCCGTCCCGGCAACTCCTATCAGGCGATCCTGACCCGGGAGCTGGACTGGAACCATATTAATATGGGTTTCTCCGGCAGCGCCAGAGCCGAGGAGACCATGAGGGAATATCTGGCGCAGATGGACATGAAGGTGTTCGTGCTGGACTATGACCACAACGCCCCGGACCCGGAATATCTGCGGGCGACTCACGAGCCTATCTTTAAATATATGCGGGCAGCAAAGCCCGAGGTCCCCATAGTCATGCTCACCAGACCCAAGAAATATCTGGAGCCTCATGAAGAGGAAAGGCTGGCCATTGTCAAAACCACCTATGAGAACGCCCTTAAGGCGGGAGACAAAAACGTGTATTTCATTCCCGGAACTGATTTCTATGACGTCTTCTCCGGCAATGACGGCACCGTGGACAACTGCCACCCCAACGACTTCGGATTCTGGTGCATGGCCAGGGGGCTCCGGCCCCTGCTGGGGAGCCTGAAATAAAAAAACGGGGCGCCAAAAGGCGCCCCCGTCATACGCCGCAGTCTTGCGGCAGATCATCTTCATAAGAAGTCCCGGGCAAGCCCGGCCTATTGGCGCAAAAGGCTGATCTTTGCGAGAGCCTGCGCGTTATTGATCAAGTTATCGGCTCGGTATCCTTGGGACTATCACCGATCAAAGACGTTTTCTCCCCCGCTTTTTATCAGATTGGCAATAACATGCTCGGTGCTATAGCGGACCTTGAAGCGTTTTGATTTCCCATTCTCATAGCGAACCCAAACAGTATTATCGTTAAGGATCTCCCCTTCTGAGGGATATTTATAGACATCCAAATTCATGGAAACGGTGACCATATCGTGAACAGTATAGGCTTCCGTAACTCTCGGCTCCATGGTCGTATCTACGTACAAAACATTTGCCCATTCATCGTATTTCATAAGGAGCATATATATGCCGCTGTCAAGCTTCTTGACATCCAGAATGCGCTTGTTGTCGTATATATGGTTCAAGCCCTGTTTTCTGTATATATCTTCATAGGCGTATTCCCATATCACCCTGTCGTCACTATCACGCAGAGACATAAATTTTATTCTGCTTTCGGACCCCATCAGGGGAGACTTCTTATTCCTCAGCTCGGTCAGATCGTATATATACATTTTGGTATCGGCCGGCATGTCCCACACTTCTTCCGGCTCGTATTCCTTTCCCGAAGCCTCGCGGGCTTTCTTCATACTGCCGACAAACGGATAATAAGAGTCATTTATCACGCTGGTGTAAAGGATATGCTGTCCTTTGCCGAACCTGAGAGTCTTGTAAACACAGACATCATAAGGGCTGATATGTATCTCGTTGGTATAAAGATTGTTGTCTCCGAGATATTTATGATACTTTTCCGGCACTTCTGCAGGTATGGCAGGATGCTGATAAAGCTCCTTGTAAGACGTTATTTTAAAGCTTGGCAGAATAGGCATAGTCCCCGGCTGTCTGTTGAATACTTTATCATAAACCATGTCGGACGCAGCGTCAACTATACCGGACGAAGTCCCGCTTTCTTCGGCATTCAAAACAGCAAAAGCCAGCAACAAGACCCCGACCAGTATAACGATCAAAATAATAGGCCTTTTCATTGTTAGTCTCCTTCTAAATCATAATGAACGTCAAAGTCAGATTCATCGAGATAATGGTTTATCTGTACAGTGTAACTGTCTATCGCTCTGAAAATGCGGAAATAAACAGCGTTCTCGAGGTAATCATCGAGAGTATCATATGGTCCCCAGCCGCACGTGACATCATAATACATGTTGCGCAGCCTTGCAGCCGGACACTGTCTGTCCCGGGACACAAGATCGCCACCAAACAGCAAAAGGAACAACAGGCCGGCTCTGTTTTCAGGCGTTGCCGAAAAGCCCCCTGAAGAAGCCGCCGATCCTGGCCAGCAAGCCGGAAAGCACGTTCATATGCTTCGCGGACGCGGTCGTCTCCGGAACAGAGACCTTTTGGTCTTCATACACAGGCTCCCGGGAAGCGTCGTCGTTGTAATTCCAGGACTTTGCGCTGTTTTCTGCTCCTTTGCTTCCTTCGCCTGTGATAAAGTCTTTATCCAGAAGCTTTCTCGGATTGCTGTCAATGCTGTTGCGCCATATAAGGGCCCTGCGCTTCCACGCCCGTTTTATTCCCGGGTTATCTCCTTTATACATTTCACCGTTCTTGCGTATATCCTCATCAGACAGTCTTACAAGCCAATGCTCTATCGCGCCGTTCTTGTACTCCAGCCTTATAATATTATCCGTCAGGAGAGCCGCTTTTTCCGGAACAGGCACAGAAATATCTCTGGGCATCAGATTCAGCGACCGCCAAAAATCCTTCGGAACCTTTTCTCTGAGTATACATGTCTTGCCGTTGCATTTATCCGGGAGTATAGTGTCTACTGTCAGAAGCTCGTAATACCTGCTATCGCTTTGTTCAAAATCCGTAAGGAACGCAATCACTACTACTCCATTGGCAGTTTCCTCTGCGCTGTATATCCTGTCCCTGGCAAATCTGCCTTCATGAAGCGGCACCCAAGGGTGACCGCCGGCATTTCCTGTCAAAGCGTTTCCTTTTACAAGATAGCATTTATCTGCACAAAAAGATCTGTTAAAATCCTTTTTGATGATGATCGCGTCATCATACTCATAGACTACAGTCTGATATCTTCTGTCCGGATCGCGGACATCCCTGCTGTCCTGATATTCGCTGCAATAATCCGGCACAGGGACAATATCTGCAACTTCACCCAGATAAGACGAAGCAAAGGGAAAAGTAGTTTTTTCCTTTTCGGCATCAAACCCCATAACGGAAAGGGGCAACAACACAGTTACAACACACAGAATGAAATATCTCATAATCATCAACCTCCAACTAATTCAAATAAAAAACGAGATAGTCATATATATTTGACGATGTCAACGGTTCTACTTTATACGGACTTAACAACAAACCCGACTCACTGTCATACTGAGGCTGGGAATAATCGTGTATTTCTATATAATTAATAAGGTACAGCAATAAGCTGTTTATTGCTACCCCGCTTGTCACATCATAAATATTACCGTTATAAGTGTTTATTACATGATCTCTAAAAGGGGCTGTTGGTATAGAACCACCTTGAAAAGACGTTCCTTTCTGGTGCAGTATCCAATCACCGCATAATGTTTCAAAGCTTATTTCACCAACAGTATTGATGCCCTGCAGCTGGCAGGTTTTTATGAACATGTCAGACCAGGTCCCGCAGCGGCCCGTGAGCGCAGAAAGAACGTCTCCTACGTGATAAGTGATATCGGCGTTCGTTCCCCAATAAGATATCGGTCCTTCTCCGTCTATCCTTTTTATATCAAGGGTAGCGTACTTGTTCCAAATAGAAGTAAATTTAGCTGCCGTGTTTGTGTTATCCAGCCCCCTGGCGGCTTTGCAACCCAGATCTATGAGAGTGTGGTAGTCGTTTTCCTCCGTCAGCTGACCGCCTATCACATACACGGGATGCTTGGTGCGGATGTAGTCATTGCCTATGGTCCAGTCTATTGTCTCCGTGTCTGCGTCTATCTTAGTGAACTGGTTTCCATACACAGAGCTTATGGGCAGCCAATAACAGTCTTCGTTGCCCACACCGGGGACCATCCCGCTGCCGCTGAAGCCGTATTTGGCAGAGGAAAAGCTGTAGCTGCCGGACAGAGTCCCGTTGCCAAGAGCCTTGAAGGCTGCGGCATTCAATCTGAAATAAGTATTGTTGCCGCTCAGGCTGAACACAAAGGGGCGGTTGCTGTCATCAGAAACTATGCCTATCCTGTCCTCATTGTAACCGTCTTCATCATCGTCTTCCCATTCGGTATAGGGATAAAACAGCATATGCGAGCCGTCCCAATAATCTCTGATCCTCCCATAGCCGTCCACTATGCCGTCTATATATTTGGCGATGGCAGTCGAAGGCTTCTTGAACATCAGTTGCTTTTGTATGATTGGACTGTTGTTTACCACCAGGCTCACATATATGGTGTCGTTCACAGTCGCATCCTGCGGATGCTTGTAATAGATCCTGGTGGGCGTGTCCGGATCTCCGTAAAGCCATTTTTTAGCGCAGTAGCTGCCGCTGTCCTCGGTGATAGCGTTGTTGCAGGCCCGGTCGGTATATAGATGAGAGGAAACAGTCTGACCGGGCGACGGAAGAGCGCCGAACCAGCTCACGCTGATATAGCACACGTTCTCGTGAGGAAAGTCTCCCGGGATGGCGGTAAGATCTATCTCATACACTTCCTCGTCGGGGATACTGATAGTCCCCGATTTCTCCGCCAGGTCTATCACCCACAGGTCAAAAGCAAAGCTCGATGAGGCGTCAGTGATCCCGGTCCGGGGAGGAGCACCGTGATCCGTGACGGTAAGGGTCACAGGATACTTGCCTACGGGAACGCCGGACAGGTCTTGGGATATTCCCATGCTATTGAGGACGCTGCCATATACTTCCGACAGCAACTCTCCCGAAAAGGGATAAGATGAGCTGCTCAGGGTGTATTTGCTGTTATTGTCGCCCCACGGAGTATATTCATCATCATCGGACACAAAGAAGTCTCTGTCATGGAACTCCACAGACAATGCGGTAAGAGTGCTGCCCACAGGAGCGACGACGTTATAACCGCCCGCCGGAGACGCAGTCCTGTAAGAGTTGCCGAATACTGTGACAGAGGTGTGATCGCAGGGAAGATCAGGTGAGGTCAGGTGATAAACCAGATCGCCATGGCTTATGTGAGAGGATACGGTGGTCCCGCTATATTGGGGATCTACGGGAGACATACCGGAGGCAAAGAGGCCGGACACGCAAAGCCACGTCAGGACAAGAGCGATACCGATCAGTCTTATCTTGCAACCCGCAGTCTTGCAGTCTTTTGCTTTGCCGACATCCCTTCCGGGCGGCGAATGTTTACGATAGTAATCTGTTGCCATGAATATGGCCTCCTTTCTTAGATATTTGCAACGAAAGACATCATCCTTCATTACACAATTATATGATAACACGATTCTAAAAAAAAAGCAAGCCAAACGCATTTCGCAAAAAAATTTCAAAAAATACTCGCCCCTCGCAAAAGCGCGTCAGGCACAGCCGGGCGCAAAACGATTCTTTGTTGTGTCCGCGCAATTCTCCGGCAATGACGGCGCCGTGGACAACTGCCGCCCCAACGACTTTGGCTTTTGGTGTATGGCCAAAGCCCTGTTCCCTCTGCTTGGCAGCCTGAAATAAAAAACACGGGGCGCCTCTCGGCGCCCCGCCTGCTTTTCACATCTGTTGCGCAGCCTTGCAGCCGGACACAGTCTGTCCCGGCAGCTCACGTATCCTTTCTCAGGATATCCAGATAGTCCCTGTATGCGAATAAGAGAGCTTTGCCCGATTTGCCGGTGTTTATCAGAATATCCCTGTCACAAAGCAGTTTGATATATTTGGCGGTCCCGTTTTCGGACAGTCCGAGATCTGCGGCAGTCTTCACGGTCTTGATAATGGGATTCCGCTCAATATAGTCAAAGAGAGCCAGAATATTCTGCAGCGAACGGGCGGGAAGGCCGGACAGCTTTGCCCGGTTCTTCCGCCGCAGCTCTGTCAGTCTGTCAATAGTCTCCGTAGCCTCCCGGGAGGTTTCGGCAACGCCCAGCAAAAAGAATTTGATCCACTGCTCATAATTGCCGCTATGGCGCACCTCGCTCATTCTGTCATAATACTCTATCCTGTTCTGCTTCAGAAAGCAGGACAGATACAGGACCGGAGAAGACAGCGCCTTTTGGTATATCAGAAACAGTGTTATGAGCAGTCTTCCCACCCGGCCGTTGCCGTCGAGGAATGGGTGTATGGTCTCAAACTGATAGTGTACCAGCGCCGCCTTAACAAGCGAATCCGTATCATCATCATCATTCATATATCTCTCAAGATCGGACATACA
>JAFZNQ010000048.1 GCA_017552965.1 Abditibacteriota bacterium
CTCCAGCACCAGCTGGGTGACTCTCAGGGGAAAGCCTATGACCACTCTCTGCTCCTTGCCCTTGCCCGCGGCCTTCAGGGCCTCCAGGTCGGCCCGGTTGGTGGCGATGGGCTTTTCCAAGTAGAGAGGCAGGTCCTTGTTCAGCACCAGCTGCCCCATTCTGGAGTGCAGGCTGCAGCGGGTACCCACCATCACGGCTTCAAAGCCGCCGGCAGAGAGCATGTCCTCCGGATCGGTAAAATAGGCGCAGGCTTCGGGGTCTTCGCCCAGTCCCGTCAGCTGCTGCTTCAGGACGTCAACACTCTTTACGTCGCACACGGCGGACATCTCGGCCTCGGGACACTGGAGCTTCAGCATCCTCCACACGTCCATCAGTCTGCCGCCAAGACCTATAACAGCTATCTTCATAGTCATCCCTCAAACAGCTCGGTGTAATGCTCCGCTATGAGAGCATGTCCCGCCCAGGTGGGATGCACTCCGTCGGCAGCCCAATAAGCGGGGGACGCCAGCTTGGCAGCCTCCTGCATGATGCTGTGCATGGGTATATATTCGGTGCCAAATTCCACGGCCAGCTTGCGGCAGACGCCGATCTTGTTCACCAGGTCGTCCTTCAGCCAGTTTTCCTGACCGGGCTGCACCAGCTGCAGATAGGGCTCTATGATGATGAGGTCGTCGGTCAGCTTCTTGCTCCGCTCCAGCACGTTGCGATAATTGGCCTCAAAGGCCTCGGTGGAGGTGGGATCGTTGCTGTCGTAGCGGCGCCAGGTGTCATTGATGCCTATCATGATGCTGATGACGTCGGGCTTGATGGTCTCTGCATCCGCAGCCCAGCGCTGCACCAGGTCGATGGTCCTGTTGCCGCTGACGGCTCTGTTGATGAATTTCAGATACAGCTCGGGATACCAGGCCTGCATGGTGGCCGCCACGAGAGTGGGATAACCAAAGCCCAAAAAGCCGTCGTTTTCCCTGCTGCGTCCGGCGTCGGTGATGCTGTCGCCCTCAAACAGGATAGTCATGTTTTCCTTCAGTGTGATCATATAAATGCTCCTTATAAATGATAATCAAATTCGGTGACGAGAAAGGTGTGGTCGCTGGACTTGGGTTTCTTGCGGGGCTCCGGGTCCACCCAGGAGGACACCACTGTCCGGGCCAGGGGGGCGGAAGCCATGATATAGTCCAGCCGCCAGCCCATTTTCCGCCTCAGGGCCGCGGGGATGCGATAGTCCCAAAAGGTAAAGGCCTGCTCCTCCGGGTGCAGCAGCCTGAAGGTGTCGGTCATGCCCAGGTCCATGATCCTCTCCAGCCTGGACTGCTCCTCCTCGCAAAAGTTCACTCCCCCTCTGAACACGTCCGGGTCATAGACGTCAATGTCCGTCATGGCTATGTTGAAGTCTCCGCACCACACGGTGGGTGACTCCGGGTCCAGGGCGGCAAAGTAGTCATACATACGCTCCAGATACTTCAGCTTGGAGGCAAACTTGGGAGAATCCTTGGTCTGCCCCTGAGGGATGTAGGTGTTGACAAACAGAGCGTCCCCTATCCTGGCGCTGATAAACCGGGCCTCCTCGTCGAGTTCAGGGTCGCCGCAGCCTGTGGTGACCTCCTCCAGCTCGTGTGGCGAGATGAGGGCCACTCCGTTGAAGGTCTTCTGCCCCCAAAAAGCGCATTTGAGCCCCGCGGCCTCTATGGCTTCCGCGGGAAAATCCTTGTCCTGGCACTTGGTCTCCTGCACGCACAGCAGGTCCGGGCGCTCCTCCTCCATCCAGGCGAGTATCACTTCCAGCCGGTTGCGGACGGAATTGGCGTTAAAGGTGGCTATCTTCATGGTCTTCTCCTAAAATCAATATTATTATATCATCTTTTGTCAAAAGATTCATCAGGCCCGGGCCGGTCTTTTTGCGGACAATTTTTCTTGACAGTGAATAAGGATAGTGCTATACTAAAATTGTATGATATATTAAACGAGGTGATATATGTCCGGACATTCAAAATGGCATAATATAAAGATGCGCAAGGGCGCTCAGGACGCAAAGCGCGGCAAGATCTTCACGAAGATATCCAGAGAGATCATGGTAGCGGTCAGGGAATCCGGTCCCAACCCCGACACCAACATCAAGCTGAAGATGTGCATGCAGAAGGCCAGAGACAACTCCATGCCCAATGACACAGTGCAGAATGCCATCAAGCGCGCCAGCGGAGCAGCCGACAGCGCCAACTACGAAGAAGTATATTATGAAGGCTACGGCCCCGGCGGAGTAGCCATGCTGGTACAGACCCTCACAGACAACAAAAACCGCACCGTATCCGAAGTAAGGCTGGCCTTCACCAAGCACGCCGGCAACCTGGCCGGACAGGGCGCAGTAGCCTACCTCTTTTCCCGCAAGGGTCAATTTCTGTTTTCCAAAGAGACCTGCGACGAAGACGCCATCATGGAGACAGCCCTTGAAGCAGGCGCCGAGGACGTCAAGACCGACAGCGACGACACCATCGAGGTCATCACAGATCCCGGCGACTATCAAACCGTCAGAGAAGCCTTTGAAGCAGCCGGCATAGAGTTTGAGAGCGCAGAGGTCACCATGATCCCCGCCACCACCATATCCATCACAGACGAAAAGGACGCAGCCAAGATCATCAAGATCATGGATCAGCTGGAAGACTGCGACGACGTGCAAAAGGTATATTCCAACTTTGATATAGACGACAGCATCATGGAGAAGTTGTAGGAGGCTCCGTTCTTTCGTAATGTCTGATTTGATTTACATGGACAATGCGGCCACCACCTCCCTCTTGCAGGAGGTGCTGGAAGCCATGCTGCCTTATCTGAAGGGCTCCTTCGGCAGCGCATCCACCATCTATTCCATAGGCAGAGATGCGGCGGACGCCGTAGGCAAGGCCAGAGAACAGGCCGCCCGGCTCCTCAACGCCAAATACGACGAAGAGATATACTTCACTTCCTGCGGCAGCGAGAGCGACAACTGGGCTATCATAGGGGCCTGCGAGGCCCGGGAAAGAAAAGGACGGCATATCATCACCACCGCCGTGGAGCATCACGCCGTGCTGGACACCTGCAAATACATGCAGCAGCGGGGCTGGGACCTGACGGTACTGCCCGTGGACAGCTATGGCCGCATCACTCCGGAGCAGGTAGCCGAGGCCATCAGGCCCGACACGGTCCTGGTGTCCGTCATGCACGCCAACAACGAAATAGGCACCATCATGCCCGTGGAAGAAATTGGCGCCCTGTGCGCCGACAAGGGCATACATTTTCACGTGGACGCAGTTCAGACGGCGGGCCATATCGGGGTGGACGTTCAAAAGATCAATTGCTCCAGCCTGGCCATATCGGCCCACAAGTTCCACGGACCCAAGGGCGTCGGCGCTCTCTACATCAAAAAAGGCGCCGTCTGCCGCAAGTATCTCCACGGAGGAGCCCAGGAAAGCAATCTGCGGGCCGGCACCCACAACGTGGCGGGCATAGTCGGTCTGGGCAAGGCAGCTGAGATCGCCATGAGCGAATACGACAGCGAGAGCGTGCGCATAGCCGCCCTCAGGGACAGGCTCATAGCCGGCATTCGGTCCTCCATCAAGGACTGCCGCCTCAACGGCGACCCCGCCAACCGCCTGCCCAACAACGTGAACTTTATCTTCAAGGGCGTAGAAGGCGAGTCCATCATACTCTTTTTGGATATGAAGGGCATATGCGCCTCCTCCGGCTCTGCCTGCACCAGCGGATCGCTGGATCCCTCCTACGTGCTCATGTCCATAGGTCTGAAGCACGAAGAGGCCCACGGCAGCCTCAGGCTCACTCTGGGCAGAGAGTCCAACAACGCCCAGGTGGACTATGTTCTCGCCGAGCTGCCTCCCATCATCGAGAGACTGAGACAAATGTCACCCTTATATAACTGATCATAAAGAGAGAAGTATCATGAGCAAGATTGATCTGAACAGCGAATTGCTTCAGCTGGACCGGAAGCACAAAGCCAAGAAACAGGCGCCGGGCCCGGAAAAGGCCTATCCCACCAAACAGACTGGCAAGCAGCCCGTGAAGCAGCCTGTCCGTGAGGAAGAGTCCCCCCGGAAGGACCTGCTGGACGAGCTGGCCAACGCCGCCACTCAGGCGCAGAACAAGAGCCGCGAGCGCAAGCGTGAAGCCAAAGAAGAAAAGGCCAAGGCCCAAAAGGTCAGGGACACCTCCAGGCTCACAGCCATATGCGCCGCCGTTATTCTGGTGGTCGCCATCCTGTTCTTCTTCGTGTTTGACGGAGGCAGCAAAAAGCGCAACACCAGCGCCAAGGCTCTTCGCGGCCCTGCCGCAGAGCTGGGAGCCGCAAACGAATGGCAGCACCAGACGGGCTCCGGCAATCGCACCGGAGGCTATATGCCTCCTCCTCAGCCCCCTCAGCAGCAAAACGGATTCCAATCCAATCCCATGTAAGAGCGCAAAAAAAAACAGCGGCAAAGGCCCACAGGCCCTTGCCGCTGTTGCTATCCTGCTACTTGCAGAGCACCTTCGCAAAATTCACGTATTTGCCCGCCGACTCCGGATTCTTGTCATCGGAGACTATGAGCCTGATCCGATGCCTGCCTTCTCCCAGACCGGTGATCTCCCGGGACAGGGGCGTATGGCGCTGAGGGGTGTATTCGTCTATGGTCTCCACCACCTTGCCGTCCGCTTCCACCTGCAGGATGCCTGCGTCGTCATAGCCCAGACATTCCACGGTAAACCCGTCGCCCTCCAGGTCAAACATCACGCAGCTGCCCGGGACCAGAGAGGTCACCCACTGGGGATTTTCGATCCAGGCGCCTTTTTTGCGCACCTCTCTGTAGTCCACCGACTTGTTTTTGCCTCCCAGCACAGCGAGAGGCTTGTGCTTCACGGGTATCCACACCTTCATGGCGCCGGGCTCCCTGTTGTCCCAGGCGCAATACGGGACCAGGGTCAGCTCCCGGTCGGCGGGAGCCTGCGAGTCACTGTAGTCCACTCCCCGGGCTTTGATGACCGGATATCTGTCAAAGAGGGCTCTGTCTGTCTTCACGGCGTCACCCTTTTGGATGATCAGGTCATCCAGGCTGCCGTTGTCGGTCTCCTCCAGGCAATACACAAAGGGGCCGCAGCTCACGCACAGCTTGTCCCTGTTTTCCTCCACCTGTCTGGGAGCCGTGTTGTATATGATCTCCATGGGCAGCTCCAGCAATATCTCGGTCTCGCCGCTGTGCTCGATGGGCATATAGCCGCTCTCTGCCTTTTTCACCTTTGTCTCGGCGCCGTTCACTGTCACCTGCGGCGAGGAGCACCAGGAGGGTATCCTGATCCACACGGTGGCGTCGGGACCGGTCACCCTGATGCGGACCTGTTCTTCAAAGGGATAGTCTGTATCCTGCTCGATCAGATTGCCGCCGGCGGAGGCCCGGCTGTCGATAAACTGGTGCACGTAGATGTTCTGCTTCTCACCACCGTCGGCGGAATAGATGTATTCGCCTATATTGGCGTAGAGTCTGGCTATATTGGGAGGACAGCAGCTGCAGCCAAACCAGCCGCTGCGGTGATGGCCGCCGCCGGTCTCCAGAGGATTCACATAAAAATACTTGGCTCCGTCCTGAGACATGGCTGCCATCAGGGCGTTGTAGAGGGTGCGCTCTATCCTGTCGGCGTATTCGGCCCGGGGCTCAGAGTTGAGCAGCCTCTGGGTCCAGAACACAAAGGCTATGGAGGCGCAGGCCTCGCAATAGGCCCTTTCGTTGGGCAGAAAATACGGCTTCTCCGAATAGCCTTCGGTGCTGGGGTCTGAGCCCACGCCGCCGGTGATATACTGCTTTTTCTCCGTCACGTCCTTCCATATCTCCCGGCTGGCAAAGAGGAGCTCTTTGTCATCGTTGATCCTGCCCACGTCGGTCATACCGCAGTAGAGATAGCCCGCCCGGACCGCATGGCCCAGGGCTTCTCTCTGTTCTCTCACGGGAACGTGGGCCTGAGCGTAATGATAGGTGTTGAGGGGAGTATGCACGTAGGCCTTGTTGAACTCGGCGTCTGCCTCGGCCTCATAGTCCCAATAGTGGGGCTGTGTGCCTCGGGCGGTGAGGAAATAGTCGGCCAGCCGGAGATACCGCTCGTTGCCGGTGACTTCATAGAGGCGCACCAGAGCCAGCTCTATCTCCTCATGTCCGGGATATCCGTGGAGCTTGCCCTCCTCCGGGCCGAACACAGAGTCTATGTAGTCGGCATAGCGGCAGATGCACTTGAGCAGCCTGTCCTTGCCGGTGGCTTCATAATAGGCTGCCGCCGCTTCCATCAGGTGACCTGCGCAATACAGCTCATGCCTCCAGCGCAGGTTGCGCCAGCGGTTTTCAGGCTCTATGAAAATGAAGTAGGAGTTGATGTATCCATCCGGCCGCTGCAGCTTTTCTATGCCCTCCACGATCTCGTCGATCTGTTGTTCAAAGACCGGGTTCGGCTCCTTTGCCAGCACGTAGGCCGCGGCCTCTATCCACTTGGCCACGTCGCTGTCCCAGAAAATATGGGGCTGCCCCGTCTTTTTGGCGATCTCTTTTTCCTCGGGCGTGAGGGTCTCCTTCCCGTTCCACAGTCCCGACATGGCCTCCAGCCTGCGGGATTCTCTGAGCATGTCATACTGATGAGGGATAGATATATCCCTGTTCAGGGCCTGGAGCTCCGTCCACAGACCTCCGGTCACGTCAACGTCTTGTAGTCTGATCCTTTCCATTTTGCACCATCCCGGCGCTGCCAGCAGCAGCGCTATGATAATAAACATGATATATTTCATAGGTCTATTCCGCCATTTCAAATCTGGCTATATTCACGAATATATCCGCCGACCGTGGACTCTTGCGTCCCGAGCACACCAGCTCCAGGGTATGCTCTCCCTCCTCCGCTTCTATGACACAGCTGACGGGAGTCCCTCCGGTCTCATGATAGCAATCCAGTTCCCCGGCTTTTTTGCCGTCCAGCAGCACGTCTGCTATGCCGCAGTCCGGATAACCCACAGCGTGGAGAGTGACTCCCTTGCCCGTGTAGGAAAACCGGCAGGCAAGCCCCTTTGAAAAGGCTGTCTTCCAGCCGCCGAAGTCCTTCCAC
>JAFZNQ010000049.1 GCA_017552965.1 Abditibacteriota bacterium
GCTCTCCGACGGGGAGAAAATACTGGGGCGCCTGCCCTCCTTTACCATATCGGGCAATCTGTTCGACTTTTACGGCGGGGACTTCATAGGCTCTCCCTGCGACAAGCCCATCACCCAAAAGAGAACGCCTCTCATCAGGGTAAAGGCTCAGCCCATGGAATGAGCCGGAGGAAAAAAACGTGCTGAAGAATCTTTTACTCATGCTGCTTCTGCCGGCGGTCTGCCTGGCTGCCGGCTGCGGCGGCGGTACTCCGAAAAACACCCAGGCTGCAGCCGGACGGAAGACGCCGGCAAAGACCGTCCCCGCCGATATGGCCGCGGACAGAGAGGCCCTGATAGCCGCTTATCCCGGACTCTTTACGCAAGAGACCTATACGGACGGGCAAACGGGGCTTTCCATTGCCTGGAACCTGTTTCTGCCGGAAGGATACGACCCCTCCGGTTCCTACCCGCTGGTGGTTTTTATCGCAGACTCCTCCTGCGCCGGCAAGGACCCGTCGGCTTCTCTCACCCAGGGCCGCGGCGGACTTGTGTGGGCGGCAAAGGAATGGCAGGCGGTACACCCGTCCATAGTTGCCGTTCCCGCCTATCCGGTGACCATCCTTGACGACCATGACGGCTATACGACGACGGAATACGTGGAGCTGACCAAACGCTTTATCGACTACGTGTCCGGCAAATACGCGGTGGACAAAAAACGCATCTACGGCACCGGCCAGTCCATGGGCTGTATGACCACCCTGATACTTGCCTCGGAATACCCCGACCTTTACGCGGCCTGTATGTTCGTGGACGGACAGTGGGATACGGAGGCGTTGAGGGGGCTGGAAAAGCAGACTTTCGTCTGTTTCGCCGCCGAGGACGACGAAAGAGCCTGGCAGGGAGCCCGGGAGCTGATGAAGCAGTTTGACGGAGACGGCGTATCCTACGCTTACGGACAGTGGGATGGAAATCTCCGTCCGGAGGGACTGACGGATGAGACCGGGAAGCTCTTCGGAGACAAAAACAAGCGGTATTTCATCTCCTGGAAAGCGGGGACCGTGGAGCCGAAAGCCATGCCCTCAAGACAGGACTCCGCTGACGGAGTCCCGGCGCCCGGACCGGGCGGCGACAGGAAGCCCGGAGACGAAGGCATGAAGAGCGGCAGCTACCACATGGCCTCCTTTGACTACGCCTACAACTGTGTAGCCGTTATGGAGTGGCTCTTCGCCCAAAGCAAATAGGCGGCCCATGCACGACATATGGAACCCCTGGCACGGCTGCAGAAAATGCAGCGAAGGGTGTATGAACTGCTATATGTATTATCTCGACGCTATGAGAGAACATGACGGCGCGGATATATACAGGACCAAGGCCGGCTTCGCATATCCCCTGTCCAGGGACCGCAACGGCCGTTACAATGTCCGTAGCGGCGAGATGCTCAGGGTCTGCATGACCTCGGACTTTTTTCTGGAGGAGGCGGACCGGTGGAGGCCGGAGGCCTGGGAAATCATCCGCAAGAGGCCGGACGTGAAGTTTTTTCTCCTGACCAAGAGGCCCCACCGGGTCCGGGAGCACCTGCCTCCGGACTGGGGAGACGGCTGGGAAAACGTGATGCTGAACGTGAGCTGCGAAAATCAGCGGCGGGCC
>JAFZNQ010000050.1 GCA_017552965.1 Abditibacteriota bacterium
CAGTCTTTTTTTTTTCGCCCGCTCTCTCCGGCGGTGGGCATGGCGTTGTTCCCTTTGTCCCGTTCAACAACACGTCATATCGGCGGTGAGAGCACTCTGCTCTCACCGGTAAGATATCCCCTGTCACGGAGCTGCAAGCCCGGGTCATCGCCAAGCTCAACGGGACAAAGAGAATGTTCCTCTCCCGGCGGTGGGAATGGCGTTGTTCCCGGGGCTTGACGTCTCGTTTGTCTGAGATTTCTTACCCCCTCGCAGGAGAAACTATGCGCAAACAAGGCTGTTGCCGCTTTATTTTGTAAAAAAGTATTGATGATCGCTTTTTGTCTATGCTATTATGAAAATGTATTCTGCAACTAATTTCAGGAGCATGATTGATATGACTGATCACTCGTTTTTTCCACGCCGGGCGGCATACCGGGAACAGACCGGAGAAAAGCGCGGCCCTCAAGACTCGCGCTGCAAATCTTCGCATGCCTGTGCGTGTTCTTTGCGGCCTCCTGCGTCTTTGCCTCGGGCATGGCTCCCATGTTACAGGAAGCGACAGCATATCAGGGCGGAAGCGACAGCCACCCCGAGCTTGCGCATTTTATAGATCACGAAATAAATACTTACAACGGCAAATATTATGATGTGACCTGCGGGTGGGGGCCTTATGACTCGCTCAATGATTACTTTGAAGACGCGGTTTATTTTCGTATCTTCAGAATCAGTGATGGTCAAACTATCCAGATAAACCATTTCCTGGACTCGTCAGATTTTTCTTGTAGTTTATTGTGAGGTGTTATTATGAAGCGGCTGGCTGTTTTGGTTGTCGTGCTTATATGCGCAATGATCCTGGGCTATGCGGTTTTGAAGGCCGAAGAAAGCGGAGCTGCTTCCAACATAGTTGACACCGCGTCCGACATTGTTTATGACAAGGTATTCAACAGAAAGCCCGGCACAATGCCGATCTTTCCCAGCTATACCATATCCGACTACAAGGAGCTCTATCAGCATCCGGCTATTCCGGAGGAAGTCCCGGAGAAATATCACAAATATCTCGGGGACAACAATCTGTATGCCACAGCGATCACATTCAAAGACGATACTGTGTATATCTGCAAAGACCTGAGATACGGAAAGGGACAGCATATACTTTACACCACTGTTGATGAAAGCGGGTTAACACTCAATCACTCCTGGGCCGACTCGATCAGGAAAGCGATGAATGAAGCCGGCAAGGATTTCAAGTGTATAAAGAAAGAGAAGATCGCCAGCGGACTCACTATGTATGTGTTTGACGTCACTGAGCTTCGCGGCAAGGCCACCAAACCGCGTGTATTCAACGACAAGCCCGGCGGCGAAGGCATGCTAAGATATATGTCTCTCAGAGACGACAAAGGGACAGAGCTATGGAATCGCGCTTATGACGATTTTGATGTCAAAAGTTTGTCCGAGCGTTTAAGAATAAATGACGACAGGTTTATCCTGACCGCAAAGAAACAGGCTGACGGCAAATACATGCTGGTTGAGAGATATGACAGCGGCGTATGGTATGTAGATGCCACGGAGAGCCCCAAGGTCGTCGAATGTTATTCCATGAACTGTGCAACAACGCAGCTGATCGGAGCGGGTATATTCATCTATCCCAAAGAAGGAAGCATCCTGAGCGACAACGTCGTCAGGCTGAAATATGACGATGGGGTCATCAGGCACGTCAGAGTGAGGCAATCCACAAAGGACGTGATACAGAATCTGATCGCCCGTGATGAGATGAACTGTCCGCTCCTGTGGATCAACAAGGATCTGGTGAGTAAGAATAAGGAACTGATGAAAGAAGGTATAACGCCTTATGAAGAACGGATCAAGGCGCACGATTTCAACAAGGTCCGCGCTATAGAGCCGGCAGTTTACTAAAAGTTGCCGCAGGCCCGGTCCTGCGCGACCGACGGATCTCTAAGGAGTAAGATATGAAAAAATACATAGTTTTGGCGGCGGCGCTGCTCCTGCTGCCTGTGTCGGGAGTCTTCTATGGGGAACCCCAGGACTCCGAAGAGCAGACCGACACGGAATATATAGCAGAATACGTGGACAGCCGGCTCGAAGAGGCTGCCTCTGCTGAAGGCGAGGCCTTCTCCGGGGAAGAGGCTGCAGACGGTGTTCCCGACGCCCTGGCGCCGGAGGCCGCCGGAGAGACGGACACGGACTTTCTCGCCGTTCACAACGACTACGCCTATGAGGAGGAGGAGGCTCCTTCTCCCGGCAGCGGTCTGGCCCCCCACATCAGGATCATCCGGCATGCCAATAACGACGGCATGACCATCACCGACGACGGCGAGCTGACACAGTGGGAACGGGAAGACTGCTGGGTGAAGATGCATGAGGCTATGCCCTCCTACTGCAAGCCCTATCTGGAGGACA
>JAFZNQ010000051.1 GCA_017552965.1 Abditibacteriota bacterium
AAGGCCACGGTCTCCCCCATGCAGACCTTTGATATCACCAGTATCCCCGACGAAAAGATCTACAGTCTGGTGACCGTCCAGGAGGTCTATCTCATGGACAGGCAAAACACCGTCTGCCGCGTCAAGACCAAATACAGATGGAAGAGAGACGAAGCTGAGCCTGCCAAGACTGTATTCATAGAAGAATAAAAAAATGCCGGACCATAGAGTCCGGCTTTTTTTTGCAGCCTTTATTTTTTCTCCGCTTCCATAGCCAGGCATATGGCGGCGTAGTCGCCTATGCTGTCTCCCAGGGCCGCAGGCTCCAGCCAGGCTGACCACACCCCGCGTCATCTCGGCGCAAACGGCAATAGCATCTTAAGGCCGTTTGCGGTAAGAGATCTACGGTGGGGCCCGTTTGCCGTTTCATTGCTCCGGCTTGCCGGAGACGGCAAATGGGAGGGGCCGTATCGCGGGGTCCCCGAAAAAAAACCGGGGGCACAATATCCCATGGCACGAAATGATTTTCCGCCAAAGCCTTTATTTCTTTTCGGCCTCCATGGCCAGACATATGGCGGCGTAGTCGCCTATGCTGTCTCCCAGGGCCGCCGGCTCCAGCCTGACGGCTGCCCGGGAATAGGAGATAGTCTCTCTTTCTATGGCTCTCATGGCAGCGGGCTTGAAGAGGTCCACGTTGCGGGCAAACACGCTGCCTATGACGATGACCTCGGGATTGAGTATGTCTATGAGCAGGGACAAGCCCTCTCCCAGCTTTTCACCGGCTGTTTCCACCACTTCCAGAGCCACCGGGTCTCCCGCGCGGGCGGCGGCGCACACGGTCCGGGCAGTGATGGCGTCCACGCCGGACATATCCGGGCAAAAGCCCACAGCCTCTCCGTTGGCCAGTTTGTCCGCCACCAGTGCCTTAGCCAGGCGGGCTATGCCGCCTCCGCTGCAAAAGCCCTCAAAGGAGCCCCTCTTGCCAAAGCCCACGGGGCCGTCCTCTGCCAGACGCAGATGCCCCACCTCTCCGGCCATATCGCACTCTCCGCAATAGACTCTGCCGTCCAGTATGAGCCCGGCTCCAAAGCCGGTGCCCATGGTGCAGAATATCATATTCGAGGCGCCCTTGCCTGCTCCGAAGGTGTTTTCCGCCATGGCGCAGGCCTTGGCGTCATTTTGCAAAAAGGCCTTGACGCCCAGCCGCTTTTCTATGATATCCACTATAGGCACGTCGATCCAGCCCGGCAGATTGGGCGGGCAGAGGATGACTCCCCTTTTGGAGGACAGAGGGCCGCCGCAGCTGATGCCTATGCCGGCAGCCGACTCCCAGCCGGCGCCGTTCCCGGCCAGTATCTCTTCCGCCAGAGAGACAAACCTGTCTATGGCCTCGCCGGGGCCGATGCCGTCTGTGGCAAACTCCTTCCTGCCGACAAAGTCCAGACCGCCGTCCCTCTCTGTGGCGCACACCGAGGCGCACTTGGTGCCGCCTACGTCAAAACCCACGTATATCTTCATCATTCCTCGATATATACTATGCCGTCTCTGATCTTCAGCTTGCCCAGCGAAAACAGCCGCACGCATTCCACGTAGGTCTTGTGCTCGTTGGGCAGTATCCTGGCCGCCAGGGTGTCCGGAGTGTCCCCGGGCTCCACCGGGACCACCGTCTGCTTGACGATGGGGCCCGTGTCATAGGTCTCGTCCACTATGTGCACCGTGCAGCCGCTGAATTTCACTCCCCGTTTCAGGGCGGCCTCGTGGACGTGGTGGCCGTACATGCCCTTGCCGCAAAAGCTGGGCAGCAGGGAGGGATGCACGTTCATGATCCTGTTGCGCCAGGCGCAGAGCACCTTTTCGCCCAGGAGACGCATATATCCCGCCAGACAGACCAGGTCGGTGCCGTTCCCGGCCAGAGCGTCATACACGGCGTTCTGATAGTCTTCTTCTCTGTCAAAGGACTTGGGGGCGATGACCAGAGTGCGGCAGCCAAGCTCCGCGGCCTTTAGCATGGCCGGCGAATCCGCCCTGACGCCTATGACCAGAGTCACGCTCCCGTTTATCACACCCTGCTGACAGCCCTCTATCAGGGCGGTCATATTGGAGCCTCTGCCGGCTCCCGACACCAATACGGCAATGCTGACAGGCTTCATCAGAATATCACCTCTACACAGGGCTCATCTGAGCCCTCAATAACGCCTATCTCATAGGACTTTTCTCCGGCGTCCGCCAGAATTGCCATGACCTCCCGGACGTCCCCGGGAGCCACGGCCAGCACAAAGCCTATACCCATGTTGAAGGCCCGGTGCATTTCCACGTCGTCTATGTTGCCGGTCTGCCGGATGAGCTCAAATACGGGCAGCACAGGGAAGGAGCCCGACCTGACCACAGCCTTGCAATCCTTGGGCAGTATGCGCTTTATGTTGCTGTAAAAGCCGCCGCCGGTGATGTGGGCCATGCCCTTCACGTCTATGCGGTCCAGCACCTTTTCCACCGGCCTCAGGTAGCACTTGTGAGGCTTCAGGAGGGCGTCGCCCAGCTTCTCGCCGCCCAGCAGCTCCGGCCGGGAATCGGTGGTGAAGAGGCCGTCGGCAAAAAACAGCTTGCGTATCAGGGAATAGCCGTTGGTGTGAGGCCCCGAGGAAGGGATGCCCACCAGCGCGTTGCCCTTTTCTATGCGGGAGCCGTCCACTATGCGGGCTCTGTCCGCCAGCCCCACTATGGCGCCGGCTATGTCAAACTCGCCCTTTTCATACACTCCGGGCATCTCGGCAGTCTCGCCGCCCAGTATCACGCAGCCGGCGCTGCAGGCGGCTATGCTCATGCCCTTCACTATCTCCGCGGCCACGGCAGGATCCAGGCGGGAGGTGGCGTAGTAGTCCATGAAAAACAGAGGCTTCGCCCCCTGGACCAGTATGTCGTCGATACAGTGGTTCACTATATCCTGTCCCACCGTGTCGTATTTGTTCATCATGGCCGCTATCTTGACCTTGGTGCCCACGCCGTCTATGCTGGACACCAGCACCGGCTCCTTGCAGCCGGACAGGTCGGGGCGGAAAAGGCCTCCGAAGGAGCCCAGCTCCGTGAGACAGCAGTCGTTGTACGTGGCATGCACGTATTGCTTCATTTTCTGTACTGCCAGCTCGCCGGCTTCTATATCCACTCCGGCGCTCTTGTAGGAATTGTCGGACATATTACACCTCGGCTCCGTCCAGACCCAGCCGCTTCAGTATGGTGTCCACGTTCCTGTAGTGGTGCTCCAGGTCAAAGCAGCTGTCCAGATCCTCCCGGCTGAGCTTTTCCCGGATGACGGGATCCTGCTCCAGAGCTTCCCGGAAGGACACGTTTTCATCCCAGGTCCTGGCAGCGTTGCGCTGGCACACCTTGTAGCCCTCTTCCCGGGTGAGTCCCTTGCGTATGAGGCACAGGAGCACGTGCTCCGAAAACACCAGCTGCCCCATCCTGCTCAGATTGGCCAGCATGTTGTCCTTGTTGATCTCCAGCTTGTTCATCAGCTTGTTGAAGGAGGTGAGGATGAAGTCCAGAGCGCAGCAGCTGTCGGCAAATATGACTCTTTCGCAGGCGGAGTTGGTGTTGTCCCTCTCATGCCAGGAGGTGATGCTCTCCATGGCGGGGATCACGTTGGCGCGGATCACCCTCGCCAGACCGACTATGGTCTCGAAGCGCCAGGGGTTTCTCTTGTGAGGCATGGCGGAGGAGCCCCGCTGGCCGGGCAAAAACATCTCCTGCACCTCCAGTATCTCCGTCCGCTGCAGGTTGCGCATCTCGGTGGCCCAGTTCTCGCAGTCGGAGGCGGCGATGGCAAAGGCGGACAGCAGCTGAGCGTGTCTGTCCCTCTGAATGATCTGGGTGGACACGGGAGCGTTCCTGAGGCCCAGGGTGTTGCACACCCGCTCCTCCAGATAGGGCTCTGCGTTGCCGAAGATGCCCACCGCTCCGGATATCTTGCCCGTGTTGATCTCTTCTCTGGCAGCCTTGACCCGCTCTATATCCCGGCACAGCATGCTGTACCACACGCACATCTTGAAGCCAAAGGTCACGGGCTCCGCGTGCACGCCGTGAGTGCGGCCTATGCAGGGAGTATGGGCGTGCTCCCGGGCCAGCCGGCCCACGGTGGCCTGCAGGGCTTCCAGATCGCGGATGATGATGTCCGCCGAAGCCCGCAGCCTCAGAGCCAGAGCCGTGTCCTCGATGTCGTAGCTGGTGACGCCGTAATGGACAAAGCGCTGCTCGTCGCCCATGTTTTCGGTGATGCATTTGACAAAAGCAATAAGGTCGTGATGGGTCTCCTGCTCTATCTCTTCGATGCGCTCCACGGTAAAGGAGGCGTGCTCTCTGATCTTTTCCAGAGTGCCTGCCGGGGCAGTGCCGAAATGCTCCCAGGCTTCGGCTACGGCGATCTCCACGTCCAGCCAGGTCCGGAACTTGTTTTCCTCGGACCAGATCTGCTTCATCTCGGGAAGAGAATATCTGTCTAACATGTGTGGCTCCTTATTGCTTCAGTGAATTTTTGTACTCGATCATTTTTTGGCGCAGGTCCGGATATTTGACGCTCAGTATCTGGACCGCCAGTATGCCGGCGTTTTTGGCGCCGTCTATGGCCACTGTGGCCACCGGCACTCCCGGAGGCATCTGGGCAATGGACAAAAGGGCGTCAAGGCCGTCCAGATTGGCGCTCTTGCAGGGGATACCGATGACGGGGAGAGGGGTGAGCCCGGCTATGACGCCCGGCAGAGCCGCGGCCATTCCCGCCGCCGCTATGACCACCTCATAGCCTTCGCTCTCGGCGGCAGAGGCTATCCGAAACAGCTTCTCGGGGTTTCTGTGGGCAGAGCACACCACGCGCTCATAGTCCACCTTGTACTCATCCAATATATCACAGGCCTTCTGGACCGTGTCCCAGTCGGAACGGGAGCCCATGACCACTAACGCTTTTGGCATACGCACGACCTCTTGGAAGTATATTTTTTACATATAAATTATACCAATTATCGGGAAAGACTGCAAACGAGAGCCCTCTCCCCGTTGACCAAATGCCGCCGATAGTGTATCATATATCTATCAGCTCTAATGGACATTATCACGGAGGCGCTATGAAATACTTCACCGACCCCAACGACTTCCCGTCAGGCAGCGACTCGGCCGCCATACAGGCTGCCGTCACCGAAGCCAAAAGGCTGGGGCTCGACACCGTCGTCATACCCCGCATGAACCGCCGCAGAGGGCAGGCCCTGTGGGTCATAGACACTGCCGTCCTGCTCCCGGACCACATCACCGTCATCCTTGACGGGTGCCTGCTGCGTATGGCAGACGGCTCCTTTGACAATATGTTCCGCAACAGCCTGGCCCTGTCGCCGGAGGGCTGCTCTCCCCGGGGGCTTCAGTCCCACATAACCATCAGGGGCCTGCGCGGAGCCACCCTGGACGGAGGGCTCCCCAACGGTCTCAACGAGGATACCAGCCTGACGGGGGGCATGCCCCACATATCCGCCAATCTGTTCATCTATCTGCACAACGTGGAGCGCTTTGAGATATCCGGCCTGACCTGCCGGGACCAGCGCTGGTGGGCCATGGCCTTCATGTTTGCCCGCAACGGACACATACACGACCTCCGCTTCAGGCTCACCCGGCATCTGGAGGACAGAGCCATCAGGTGGCGCAACCAGGACGGCATAGACCTGCGTATAGGCTGCAGCGACATACTCATCGAGAACATAGAGGGGGAGACCGGGGACGACTTCATAGCCCTCACGGCCCTTAAGGGCTTCAGGAAGGACCGCTCCGACTACGTCACAGGAGCCGACACCCACATACACGACGTCATCATCAGAGGCGTCCGGGGCATCACCAGTCTGTGCGCCGTCATCAGGCTCCTGGCCCATCATGGCAACCGCATCTACAACGTGGCCATATCCGACGTATATGACGTCAGCCGCTACGGCGAGACTGCCCAGTCCCAGATGTGCCTGCGCATAGGTGACGACAACCCTGCCTATTATGACTTTGACCCGGCTTTGCGGTGCAGGCCCGGAGACATCGGCAGCATCTCCGTCAGGAACGTGCACACCCGGGCCCGGACAGGGGTCAATCTGACGGGCTGCGTCAGAGACTTGCTCGTGGACGGCCTCTATATGACCGGCGACGCCGGGGCGGCCCTGTTTTGCGGCCAGCCGGGCATCAGCGGCGTATTTATCTATCATCCCTCGGCGCAAAAGGATTATGACCTGATCCGGGCCCCCATCCCCTACGACCCGGGCAATAGAGAGCTGCTGGAAAACGTGCTGATAGAAAACGTGTCATATGAGGCGGAGGGCAGACACGCCCCCGGCATCCTATGCCTGTCATATACGGACCTGCGCAATTTCACCGTGAGGAACATAGCCACCAACGGCGCAGCCCCTCTGGAGTGGTACGGTCCCGCTGACAAGGACCGGTTCGTCATAGAAGGAGTCACCCGGTCGTGAAAGCCCTGCTCTTTGTACTGATTACCGTCCTCATGTCTCTGCCGGCCTTCGCAGCCGGGACAAGAGCCGTCAGGACCGACGCCCTGCTGCTGTCCGGCTCCGGCGACGACCTCAGCCTCCGGGGAGCCGGGCTCCTCGCCAAAGAGATACAAAAGCGCTGCGGCCCCGTCGCCGCCGGTCCATCCCCCTTTGTCATCACGGTCAGGCACACCCAAGAGCCGGGATTTTCGGTCATGGCCGGCGCTGACTCGGTCCTCATAGAGGGCAATGACCTGATGGCCGGCATAGGCTCATTTTTGAGGCAGTGCAGTTTTGCAAAGGGCCTTCTCACCTGCCCCATGGGGAGCTATGCGGAGACCCCGGACATGGACCTGCGGGGAATGTATCTGGCTTCGCATTTTGCCAATTATTACGAGTGCGCCCCTCTCGAAGAGATAGACGGGCTGCTGGAGGATATGGTCCTTTGGGGCTGCAACGCCGTGCAGGTCTGGTTTGACATGCACCAGTATATGGGCTTTGCCGATCCCGATGCCCAAAAGCAGATCGGAAGGCTCCGGCATATCCAGAAGACCGCCAACTCTTTGGGCATGAAGTTCGGCCTGACCTGTCTTGCCAACGAAGGCTACGCCGACAGCCCCGAGGAATACAGAGTCAGAGTCAAAAATCCGGGGAATTACGGCACCGAGATGTGTCCCTCCATCCCCGAGGCCCGCCGGCTCATAGCCGACAATCTGGCTCAGGCAGCCACTGCCTTTGACAACGTGGATATTTTCTGGATATGGCCCTACGACCAGGGAGGCTGCTGGTGCAGCGACTGCGTTCCCTACGGAGGCAACGGCTATATCAAGGCGGTCAGAGAGATCATACCCCGCTATCGGGAACTGTTCCCCCGATGTGAGATATGGCTGTCTGCCTGGAAGATGGACTATTTCAGAGGCAACGAAGGAGAAATAGCCGGCCTCAACGGGTTCCTGGCCTCCCCGGAGGCCGAGGCTGTGGCGGGAGTCATCACCGGACAGGACGAATACGATCTGCAGACGGAGCTGGACCGCCGACCGCCCCATATACCCCTGGCCGCTTTTCCGGAGATATCCATGTACGGCTCCTTCCCCTGGGGAGGCTACGGAGCCAATATACTGACCGGCTTCAACGCCCGGGTGTGGGACCTGATGAAGGACAGAGTCTCTGCGTGCTGGCCCTACTCAGAGGGGTATTATGAGGACGCGGCCAAGTTTCAGTATCTGGCATATATGTGGGACAAGAGCCGCAGCGCCGATGACGTGCTGGCAGAATACTCGGGCTGGTTCTTTTCTACCAAGACGACCGGGGCCTTCCGGGAGCTTGCTGACATACTGGAAGCATCCCACAGAAGGACGGGCTGGAACGTATCCGGCGACCTGTCGCGTTCTGCAAGAGCCCTGGAGCTGGTCAGGCAGATGGAGCGGCAATTACCGCCATGGAGCAGGAACAGCCTGCGCTTTAGGCTACTTGAGTGCAGATGCGCCATCGACAGCATTCTGGCAGAGGGCAGCCCCACGGACAAAGAAGTCCAAAGGCGACTTGCTCCCCTGTGCCGGCAGATCACAAGGCTCTGCAGCCTGCAGAAGAGCCACCTGAAGCCGCCGCCCTTCCCTGCTCCCAAAGACCCGAAGGACCTGGCCTGGGGCAAAAAGTGCCTGGTGTCCGGCTGTCTCCCGGGATATGAAAACAGCGCCCAAAGCCTGACCGACGGCATCTATGGGACCGATGACCCCGAAAATTTCTGGGCCTCGTCGAGAGAGGACCCAGAGCCGGAGATCACCATAGATCTGGCAGAAGAAAAAGATCCGGAGAGCATAGCGCTGCGCTTCCGCAGCATCGGCGGCGTTTACAGGTTCGTCCCCTCGGAGGTGCGGTTTTTCGTGTCGGCCGACGGGACCGGCTTCACTCCTCTGAAGGTGCTGGGGATCCATCCCGAGAATACTCTCAGGAGCGAACATGCAGACTATGCGTCCCCCATGGTCCCCGCGGAATACTCCCCTGCGGACCCTGCCCATCGGTGGGAATACACCATCAGCCCCGGTCCTGCCCGGGGCAGATACGTGAAGATCGTTCTGGGAAAGAGTCAGTGCAGGGAAGAGCCCTGGTCCGGCCTCAACGAGCTTACGGAAATAGAGATATTCTGATCCGGGCGGGCCCTCCGGCCCCCCGGTCGCTCCCCTTCTCTGCGCCCTCCCCCGCCCTCATCGTTTCATTTTTTCGCCATAGTATGATATAATATATAATGTCTTTTTGTGCCTAAGGCATTCACACTGATTTACGGAGATAGGATTTGAGCGACAAGATAGCAAGAGACTTTTTTGGTGTAAATATTACCGATGAGCTGAAGACCTCCTATATGGACTACGCCATGAGCGTGATCATATCCAGGGCCCTTCCCGACGTCCGCGACGGGCTGAAGCCTGTCCAGAGACGCATACTGACGGCCATGAACGACCTGAATCTCGTTCCCGCCAGTCCTCACAGAAAGTCGGCCAAGATAGCCGGCGACACCTCGGGCAATTATCACCCTCACGGCGAAGCCATCATCTACCCTACCATGGTCAGGATGGCTCAGGTATTCAACGCCAGATACCCTCTTATCGACGCTCAGGGCAACATGGGCTCCATCGACGGCGACCCACCCGCAGCCATGCGCTACACCGAGATGCGCATGTCTCCCTATGCCATAGAGATGCTGAGGGACCTGGAAAAGGACACCGTGGAATGGGGCGACAACTACGACCAGACCCGCCGGGAGCCTCTCACGCTGCCCTCCCGCATACCCAATCTGCTGGCCAACGGCTCTTCGGGCATAGCGGTGGGCATGGCCACCAACATACCTCCTCACAATCTGAGCGAGCTATGCGACGGTCTCGTGTATCTCATAGACCATCCCGACTGCTCCACCGAGGACCTGATGGGATGTATCAAGGGCCCCGACTTCCCCACTGCCGGCCTGATACTGGGCACCGGCGGTATGAAAAAGGCCTATGAGACTGGTCACGGCTCCATCACCATGCAGGCAGTCACAGCCATAGAGCACATGGAAAACGGCAGAGAAGCCATCATAGTCACGGAGCTGCCCTATCAGGTCAACAAGACCTCTCTCATAGAAAAGATCGCCCGCCTGGCAAAGGACAAGAAGATAGACGGCATATCCGACATCCCCGACTATTCCGACCGCAACGGGATGCGGATACAGATAGAGCTCAAAAAGGACGCCAACGCCAAGAAGATACTGAGCTATCTCTACAAGCACACCGACCTGCGCAAGAGCTACGGCATCATCATGCTGGCTCTGGTGGACGGAGCGCCGAAGATCCTCTCTCTGAAGGAGATGATGGAGCTGTATCTGAAGCACCGCTACGACGTGACCATCCGCAAGACCAAATACGACCTGAGGCTCGCCCTTCGCCGGGCCCACATAGTGGAAGGTCTGCTGACGGCCATAGACAATATAGACAGGGTGATATCCATCATCCGCGGCTCCTCCTCGGCGGCGGAGGCCCGCACTCAGCTGATGCAGACCTTCGGCCTCACCTGGCAGCAGGCCACGGCCATTCTGGATATGCAGCTGAGACAGCTGGCCGGCCTGGAGCGCACCAAGCTGGAGGACGAGCTGGTCAGGCTCCTCAAGAGCATCGCCTTTATGGAGGACCTGCTCTCGGACAAGGCAAAGCTCCTGGGCTACATCAAGGATGACCTGATCCTCCTGAAGGACACCCACGGGGACAACCGGCGCACCCGGATCATCAACAAGGAAGCTCAGGACATAGGCGAGGACGAGCTGATACCCAAAGAAAACAACATAGTCACCATCACCAAGGACGGCTATGTCAAGCGCATGCCTCTGGACACCTTCAGGTCCTCCTACAAGACCCCCAAGGGCAAGCTGGCCATAGGGGCCAGAGAGCTGGACAGGATAAACAACATATTCACGGCGTCCACCGACAGCATCATACTGTTCTTCTCGGACAGAGGCAAGGTGTACAAGCTGAAGACCTTTGAGATACCTCAGGCCACCCGTCAGCAGCAGGGCACTGCCGTCATCAACCTCATAGGCATAGAGCCCTCGGAGAAGATAGTGGCCAATCTGGCGCTGGACAGCAGCGAGCTCTCGGGCTATCTGGTCATGGCCACCGAAAAGGGAGAGGTCAAGCGCTGCTCTCTGGAACACTTCCGCTCCATCAGGTCCAACGGGCTCCTGGTGTTTGACGTGGAAAAGGGCGACGTCATGCGCTGGGCCCTGGCCACCGGCGGCTCAGACGAGATCATATTGGTCACTGCCGAAGGCATGAGCATACGCTTTGCCGAGCAGGACGTCAGGGCTTCCGGCAGGACCTCCGGCGGCGTCAGGGGCATCAAGCTGTCGCCCAACGACCGGGTAGTGGGCATGACTCTGGCCGGCGGACAGGGCAGGCTGCTGTGCGTCACCGAATACGGCTACGGCAAGCAGACGGACCTGGCGGAATACAGGCAGCAGGCCCGGGGCGGCAAGGGCGTCAAGACCTTCAAGTGCTCCGACAAGACGGGTCTCCTGGTCAACGCAGTCACCGTCAAGGACAAGGACACCATTCTCATAGCCGCCAGCGACAGAAGGACCATCCGCCTGAAGATCAGAGACATCAGAGAGACCGGCCGCAGCGCTCAGGGGCTGCGCATCATACAGCTGGAGCCCAACAAGATCGCCAGTCCCGAGGCCAGGGTGGTATCCATAGAAAGACTGCCCAATCCCGACGATCTGCAAAAGGAGATCGACGCCCCGGAGCCCCGGCAGCCCGAAGGCGGTCTGGGTATAGTGGACGAATAAAAGTCAGGAATTATTTTGACGCTGTATATCGTATAATATATTCGGATATCAGAAAGGACGACACACAATGCGCAAGATCGGTGAAGATACCCTGTTTCATCTCTTCAAGCAGGGACACAACAAAAAGGATGACGTATGGGAGCCCAAAGTGGACATTTTCGAGACCTCCTGCCGGCTGTATATACGCGTAGCCCTGGCAGGCGTAGCCAAGGAGGATATAGGCATAGCCTTTTCCGACACCTTTGACTGTCTGATCATCAACGGCGAGCGAAAGGAGCCCTCCTTTGCCAATCCCATCAAATACCACAGGCTGGAGATCTATTACGGCAGCTTCGAAAAGCGCATAGACATCCCGGCGGGCATCTTCATAGAGCCCGGCTCGGCCCGCGCCGAGTTCCGCAGCGGGATACTGACCATAGAGCTGACCAAGAAAGACAATATTACCACTCACATATCGATAGCAGACTAAAGGAGCAAATACTATATGAAACCGGACATAGAAAACGGTGTCCCCATTCTTTTTGCCAAGGACGGCATAGCCCCGCTTTTCCAGAGCGATGAGAATATCCCGGATCTGGAAGAACGGACCATCAGCATTCTGCCCCTGAAGGATTCGGTGCTGCTTCCCAAGCTGGTGATGCCTCTTATCATCACCAGAAAACAGTCTATGCAGCTGATAGACGACGCTGTATTAAAGGAGCAAAAATACATCAGCCTCCACGGCATGAAGCGGCAGACCCGCGCAAATCCCAGGACCGAGGACCTGTATGACGTGGGCGTGGTGGCTTCCATACACTCCATGCTGAAGATCAACGAGGAGCAGCGGGTGCTGGTCCAGGGGCTCAAGAGAGTAAAGATCACCGAGATCATCAGCGAAAAGCCCTACATCACCGCCAGGGTCACGGAGCTGCCCGACATAGAAGACTGGATGCCCGGAGAGGACGTGCAGGTAGAGGCTCTGAGGCGCTCTCTGGCTTCCGCCTGGCAAAAGCTCTGCGAGCTGTCCCCGGTGATACCCGACGACCTGGCTTCCATATCCACCATCGGCGATCCGGGGCTCCTGACCAACAACATAGCCATGAATATGCCCGTGGACACCCAGCAAAAGCAGGACTGGCTGGAGACCGTGGGCATACGCAAGAGGATGCGCAAGCTGTATCTGGCCATCAACAGGGAGACAGAGATACTGGAGCTCTCGGTCAAGATACAGAACTCAGTCACCAAGGAGATCAACCAGCACCAGAAGGAGTTTTTCCTCAGAGAACAGATCCGCATGATACACAAGGAGCTGGGAGACTCGGAGGACCCGGTGGAGGAAAACGAGGAGCTCCGCAACAGGATACTCGAGGCCCACATGCCCGACGAGGCCGAAAAGCAGGCTCTGAGAGAGGCGGACAGGCTGGGACACATCAATCCCTCCTCGCCCGAATACACCGTGGCCCACACCTATCTGGACTGGATGCTGTCCCTGCCCTGGAACACCTACACCAACGACATACTGGATCTGGACAAGGTGCAGAAGGTGCTGGATCAGGATCACTACGGTCTGGAAAAGGTCAAGGACAGGATAGTGGAATATCTGGCTGTGAAAAAGTTCAGAAATGACGAAAAGGCCCGGCATCCCATCCTGTGTCTGGTGGGCCCTCCGGGCGTGGGCAAGACCAGCCTGGGCAAATCCGTGGCCCGGGCCATGAACCGCAAGTTCGTCCGCATCTCCCTGGGCGGAGTCAGGGACGAAGCCGAGATACGGGGCCACAGGCGCACCTACATAGGCGCCCTGCCCGGTCAGGTCATACAGGGTCTCAAAAGGGCCGAGTCCCACAACCCGGTGTTTATGCTGGATGAGATAGACAAGCTGGCGTCGGACTATCGGGGCGACCCGGCCTCCGCTCTGCTGGAGGTGCTGGACCCGGAGCAGAACGACAGCTTCAGAGACCACTATCTGGAGGTGCCCTTTGACCTCTCCAAGGTGTTCTTTATCACCACGGCCAACAGGCTGGACACCATCAACACCCCTCTCAGAGACAGGATGGAGATACTGGAGCTCCCGGGCTACACCGAGGAAGAAAAGTTTCACATAGCCAAAAAGCACCTGGTGCCCAAGCAGATGAAGGAGCACGGCCTCACCAAAGCGCATATAGTGTTTTTGAAGGACGGCATCACCGAGCTCATCCGCGGCTACACCATGGAGGCCGGGGTCAGGACCCTGGAGCGCAAGATAGCCGCCGTCTGCCGCAAGTGCGCCCGCTACTGGGCGGACAACGGCGCAGGGGCCCCTGTCAGGATCAACAAGAACAAGGTCAACGAATATCTGGGGGCTCCCAGATACGCCGCCGAGGAGATAGACAGCAGAGTGTCGGAGCCCGGCGTGATGGTAGGCATGGCCTGGACCTCCTTTGGAGGCGACATACTCTACATCGAGGCTACCCGTATGCAGGGCAAGGGCAATCTGCAGATCACAGGACAATTGGGTGACGTGATGAAGGAGTCGGCGCAGCTGGCATACACCTACGTGCGCGCCCACGCCGAAGAGCTGGGCATAGACCCCGCCTTTTACGAAAAGACCGACATCCACATCCACGTGCCTGCAGGCGCCATTCCCAAGGACGGCCCCTCTGCCGGCGTGACCCTGGTCAGCGCCATGGTCAGCCTGCTCACGGGCAAAAAGGCTGTGTACAGACTGGCTATGACCGGCGAGATCACCCTCAGAGGCAAGGTGCTGCCTATAGGCGGCGTCAAGGAAAAGCTGCTGGCAGCCAAAAGGGCCGGCATCGATCAGGTCATAGTCCCCAAGGCCAACGAAAAGGACGTGAAGGAAGACGTGCCCGAGGCCATCCTCAGCGAGCTGAAGGTCAACTATGTGGAAAACATAGGTCAGGTGCTGGAGCTGGCCATACAGAAATGACCCCGTATAAGCAAAAGGAACAAGAGCAGCCTCTTGTTCCTTTTTTTCTTGAGCCGGTTGACCGGCGCAGACATCCCGGCTGCGGCCGGACATATTATCTGCACATAGTCTTCGCTTCGTCCACGGTGAGGGCGTGATCAAAAAGCCTGATGTCGCTTATGACGCAGTCTCTCAGATTGCCGCCTATGGCCACGCTGAGGGAATTCTCCACCATCCTGCCCGCCGGCACCTCCGCGCACATGGCGCCGTCCAGCCAGCCCCGGAGGGTCTTTCCGTCTGCCACCATGCCGATGACGTGCTCCTTTTCGTCTTTGGGATAAGGGAACACCACTCTGCGGACCGTGCCGGAGCCGTCTGCTATCTCCCCAAAGAACTCGTCCGAATCCTTGCTGTATTTGATGTGAAAGCCGCTCTCGCTGTAGTAGCTCTTGGCTATGATGGTCAGATCGCCGTCAAAGGCCTTGTTTTTCAGCGTAAGCTTCACAAAGACGCTGGGCTCGGGCCCCGTCTCCGCTACCAGATCTATGTTCCGGCTCCCGGTAAACGAAAGGCCTTTCTCCGTCAGGAGCGAGGGCTTTCTTTCCAGTCCCTTTTCCCCTATCTCCTTCAGGGCCTCCGCTTTCACGTCCCCGGGACTGAAGGCGCCGTAGGCCCTGTAGATGAGCCGCAGAGCCTCATCGGTATATATGCTGTTGTCGGTATAGACCGGAACCTTGAAGGTCTCCTCGATGGTGGCCTTGCCGGGCCTGAAGCCCAGGAGCTCCCGGACCACCTTTTTGCCGGGCAGCGGTCTGGTGATGGGCGTCCACTCAAAGGGGCGGGCAAAGATGGCCTTCACAGTCTCTTCCTGTCCAAAGCCCTCGGGACAGGCTTCGGACCGGGTGTTGAACCTGTATTGGCGGCCGTCCCATCCCACGACGCACAGAGGATAGGTGGCGGGTCGTATGCCGGGCATGGACATATAGCCCCGGCGGACGTTCTTTTTCAGCCAGTCCGTGGCGTAGAGGAGAAAGCTGTTGCGATAGTCCTCCGGGCAGTTGGCGAACCAGCATATCTCGTCGGTGCCCCACACGTTGTACACGGGCTTGCCGTCTATGCCGTCAAAGAAATTGTCTATCTCATACAGCTGAGGTATGACGTCGCACTCCCACCCTGCCGGGTGTATCCCCGGAGGCATGGTGTCATAGCCGGCGTCTCCGTGTCCCTTGGCAAGAGTGGCTTCAAAGGGCTCGGTGCCGGATACGGGCCTCAGGGGAAAGGCGTGAAAATCCCACAGATATCTGTCTCCCACCCGGGCGTTCTCCGCGAAGAAGTGGGCGTCGCACAGCAAATAGTGCCGGCGGGCCTTGGTTTTGGCGTAATCCCTGACCATGCCCAGCAGCTTGCTCCATTCAGCTCTTCCCTCATCCCTTTTGCCTACCAGGTCTGCCTGGCCGAAATGGATGGCCTCGTAGCCCGCGTCTATATAGCGCCGGGCCCTGTAATAATACCACATCTGAGTTTCCTGCCGGGTGATATCGGGCACGGAGCCTCCGCGGGTCCAGTTGTTGCGATAGCTGCCGTCGGGGAACAGCATGGCTTCGTAGTCAAAGCACCGGCTCACAGGCTCCAGCCCAAAGGCTTCGAAGACCCAGGCGGGAACGGGTATCTTTTCCACTCCCGTGGTCCTGCCGGCAGCCACAGCCTCCGGACACTCGCAGGAATAGACTGCCTCCAGTATTGCCGCCTGCAATATGATCTCCGGATCTATGGCGTGGATCTTTTGGGCCATTGACCGGGCAGAGGCAAAGTGCAGCTCGTCGTCAGCGGGACAGCTGCCTGCCAGGGCGACCCTGCCCAAAAACTTGGGCTTCACGTTGGCTATGGCCCTCAGGTCGTCATCGGCGTATTTGGAGGGGATGCCTTCTGCATCGCAGGCCAGAGCGCTCATGACAATGGCTCGGGAGAGATAGGCTTCCAGGGTCTCGCAGGATATGGTGCGGTCAAAGTCAAAAAAGGATGCGGCGTGCAGTGTGACCGCCAGGGCTTCCGCAGCAAGGATCATCAGCAGGATCAGTGTCATCTTCATAGTATCTCGCCTTTATTTGTTTCTTTATTGAGGAGCGGGCCGGGCTCGCAGAGCCCCTCGGACCGATCCTTATTATCATTATAGCATATATCGGCCGGACAAAAAAAAGCGGCTCCCACGGGAGCCGCACTATTGTTGGTTTATTCCTTGGCGGAGGGAGCAGCCAGATAGTTCTCTATCTGCTTTTTGTCCATGATATCATTGTACCACTTGTTCATCTCCTGACTCCGTTTGGAGGAGAAGGAAGAAGAGGTATTGATCTCTTCCAGGTCCGCCTTGTCGGCGTTCTTGCCCAGCTTGTCCACCTTGATCAGGTGATAGCCAAAGTCTGTCTTCACGGGCTCGGACACCTGTCCTTCCTCCAGAGCAAACACTGCCGTCTTGAATTCGGGCACGTAGTTCACGCTCTGGTCAAACCATCCCAGAGAGCCGCCCTTTGAGGCAGTGTTGTCTTCGGAGTATTCCTTGGCGAGCTCGGCAAAGTCTTCGCCGGCCTTCAGCTTGGCGTTCACCTCTTGTATCTTGGCCAGACACTTGGCATCCTGCTCTTCCTCGGGATCTGCCGGGTCAAACTTGATGAGTATATGGCTTGCCTTGATATAGTCCTTCACGTCATCCTTGGTAGCTGCGAACTTGACGTCGGCGTATTTCTTCACCAGCAGGTTCATCCTCATGTCGGACATGAGGCGGGATTTGCTGATGCCCTTGGAAGCGAGATAGGCGTCCACGTCGGTGATCTGATTGGCGGCAAAGGCCTTGTTGATCTCTTCCTCTACCTCGGCGTCGGATACGGTGATGCCGGCCTTTTTGATCTCGCCATAGAGAGCGTTCTTCTCACAGAGAGATTCCAGCTCGGTGGTGGCCTGACCCATCCAGAGCTGCTTTATCAGCTGACCCTTGGTGATGGGCACTCCGTCCACTCTGGCTATGATGGTGTTGTCCGGCATGGCCAGCACTCTTTCCATAAATGCGTCATGGCTCTCACCCTTCTGGGGAGCTACCACCGCGGGAGCGGCGGCCTTGGCAGGAGCGGCAGCCGTGACAGGAGCCTTGGTCTTGGTCTTGGCAGCCTTGGCGGGAGCGCCGAACACGCTGCAGGCCGAAATGGCCAGGGCAAGGATGACAAAGGATATGATCAGTCTTTTCATACAGTGAGCCTTTCTTACTTGGTGCCGTCAAATATGTAGGGCGTGGTAAACAGAGTGTAAGCGCCGTTCTGGGACATGAAGGTCACTTCTGCAAAAGCGCCCTTGAAGGAGCCCTTGGGCTTCTTGACGGTGAATACAAAGCCGTCGGTTTCTCTGGTCACGTTCTGACCGGCCACCCAGCGGACGTTCCTGAAGTCTCTTCTCGAAGCCTCGGCGTCATAGGTCCTGACCGCCTGCACGTAAGCGGGATCGGTCTTGATGCGGCAGACTATATCGTCTCCCTCTTCGCTCCACTTCCAGGTCATTCTGTTCATGGCAGACTCGCCGCCGCACTGGTTCATGAAGGCCTTCAGCGTGCCGATATAGCCGCTGATGTTCTGCACGGACAGATCGCCGGTGGAGTGATTGCCGTTGACCTTGTAATACAGATAGTTCTTGGTACCCTTCAGGTCGTCAAAATAGAGACTGGCTGAATCCAGAGTCCAGTACTGATCGTTGGTGCCGTTGATGAGCAGCTTGGGGCAGGTCATGGCGTCGTTGTTGGTAAAGGGATCCACGGCCTCTATCAGGGCAGCTCCCTGAGGAGTCTTGATGACGTCCAGGATGTTGATGTCCTTGTAGTCGTTCAGCTGGTCGGACAGCTCGGTGTAGGACTCCTGCTCATGAGCAAGCTGCTCGGGTATCTTCAGAAAATCAAAAACGAGAGGAACTATGCCGCATACTCTGGCATCGCCGATACCTGCGCTGAGCCAGGTGGTCCAGCCTCTCTTGGAGGCGCCGGCCACCACGAACTGGCTGATGGCGGTATCAAAATTGTCCTTGGTAAACTCTTCGATCAGATCCATGGCCTTTACCACGCTCTTGACCATAGGGAACAGGAGGGGCCAGGACGACAGGTCGTCTTCTTCCACTGCCTTCTCGAAGGAGTAGGCTATAAGGGCATCCTCCGTCTTCTCAAAGAGAGGCTGATTGGGGATGTTGTATATGATAGCCACGGGAGCAGCCAGGGCCGAACAGGCCTGGACCAGGGTCATGGTCTTGTCGTTTGAAGGATCGCCTCCGGTGACCAGCAGCAACGCTATGGACTTCATGGTGCACTGAGAAGGATAGTATATCTGCACCTTGTGGGTCCACTTTTCGCCCTGCCATTCCTGGCTGGTCATATCAAAGGTGGACACGGACACCTGTCTGTTGTTGTACAGCTGTATCTTGGACAGGCTGTAGTCAAAGGCTTTGTCGTCTGCGCGGACGTAGCTCTTCAGCTCACCGGCGGCAAAAGCAGCCGCGGCCAGCGAAAGGAGTACAGCCGCCAGGACCAGGACAGATATAGTGAATTTGATGTTGGACATTTTGTTCCTCCGATAAACACATCTCTATATTCAGTATAGCACTCATCCGACTCTTTCGTCAATGAAAATTCCCCGGGGCCTGCAAAAAAATTCTTTATTATTTTAAGTAAAAGTAGTATAATAAATCTTGCCACTACAACACCGGAGGTAATTTATGCTCAACATAGAAGCCATTGAGGTCAGGAAGGCGCTGATCCACAAGATCAACTACCGTCAGGAAAAGGTAGAGCTTGCGCCGGCAGATCACATTCCCACCCAGGGCATGGCGCAGTATTTCGGGGAACATATACGCAATATCATCAATTCGGCCACGGTCAAGACAGGCAGGTTCGAATCCGCCGAGGGCACCGTATGCGTGTGCGCCGGGAAAATGCTGACGGACGCGACCTCCTTTTATGAACAGAGCACGATCATGGCTTACTGGTTCTACAGCAACCACGAAAACATGGGCGACACCACCGTGTATCTGGCCATTGTGCAGTTTGCCGACACGGAGCGCGACAGGGACTACGTCGCCATTCTGAAGCTGGAGCCGGTGCGCTCCTTCATGCTGCAGAGCGACCGGGTGGCCTTTGAGCCCATCTTCACTCTCCCGGACACAGCCAAGACAGTCAACCGGGGAGCCATCATAGGCGCCTACTCCGCCGGAGCCAAATACGACTTCATCTTCCGCAATCAGTCACAGGGCCGGGGCGAAGAGCCCGAGGTAGGCAAGAGCTGGATAGAAGGCTTTTTGGAGGGACACGCAGTCCCCACCCCCAGACAGATGACCCAGCTGGTGGTAAAGGAGACCGAAAAGTGGATCAACGCCAATCAGGACAAGCTGCAGCCCCGGGAGCCGGAAGTCCTGCGGGAGACCATCAAGACCCAGTCCTGCTCCGACAAGATGGACGTGATCGCCGCAGCCAACACTGCTATTTCCGAAGATCAAATGAGAGCAGAATACGTGGAGGGGCTCCAGAAAAAGGGCCTGCCCGAGACCACCTTTGCCCCGGACAAGGAATGGGCCGACAAGCATGCCAAAAAGATCACCTACGTCTGCGACTACAACGTGACAGTGTCAGGGAACGCGGACAACGTGAAGGAGCTGGTCACCATCGACAGGTCCGACCCTTCCCGGGTGTCTCTGCTGATAGAGACCAAAAAGTTTGCCCAAAAATAAAGAGAGAGCCCTGCCTGTTTGGCAGGGCTTTTTTTGCGTCATGAGAAGGGCGTCCGTCAGCGATAGACAGCCAGGCCCACCGTATCCGGAGCCATGGTCTGCTGGTCGGAATATTCCCCTTCCGGAGTGGCAAAAAAGACCAGCTCCCTGCCGGGGACGCGTATATCCGGCAGCGCAGGCTCCCCGCTGTCGTTCCACAGGGCCACGCAAGTCACGGGGCCCTTTACGTATGCCTTGGCAAACAGAGCCGGGGCTCCCCCCTCTATCCCGTCCGTATCCGCAAACCTGCCGGAGAGGTATTTCCTGTACTTTTTGCGAAATCCCGACACTGTCAGGGCGTACTCTCTGTCTTCCCTGAAGGCGTCCCCGAGCACGTCTTCCTTGTCTGCGGAATATCTGATCTCCAGCTCCAGAGGAGCGCCGAACACAAAGGCAAAGTTTGTCAGGCGCCGGGGCGCCGTAGGCTGTGGGTTCCTGACGGTGATCACAGTGTCCGGAAACGCGTATCTGAACACCTCGGGATACCTGATGACAGTCCCGCTCTCGGGGGACACGGCTCTCTCACCCTGCCTGCCGGGCCAGTAGCCTATGCCGTGGACCGCGTCCAGATAAGGGCTGTAGAGATCGGTGATATTCTCGCTGAGAAAGGCGTATTCGGGCCCCCGGGTCCGGGCCTCCCGTTCCAGCCGGGCCAGCATTTCCCGCTGCCCTCCCGTGAGGGCCAGGGCGGGATTGTGATCCTTGTGAGGATGGCCGCTGTCAAAGCAGAGATAGGGAGGCATCCCGCCTATCTGATCAAAGAGGCAGCCGTCGGCGCCCAGAGCCGCCAGCTCCCGCAGCTTTTTGGTCATCAGGGCCTGCCACTCCGGCGAGGAGGGACACGCTATGGAAAACAGCTTGTTGGAAAAGAGCTGCAGAGCGTCGGACTTGTGAGACTTGGGATAGTATTCCCCGTATTCCTGTCCCCACACGGTCTTGCAGGCGATGCTCTTCCCGGCGCCGCTTCCATAAAAGGGGCTGCCTCTGTCTATCAGGTGCCCCTGATGATACAGCACCACCCTGCCCCCCTCCTTTTGCACTGCGCGGATGGCTTTTTTCAGGGCTTTTGCGCCGCCCAGACTGTCTCCGGGGCCTATGTCGGGATAGTTGTTGTCGTGTCCCGTGCCGTACCAGCCAAAGAGGCCCAGAGTGTCGCAGCCGTGCTCCCGGGCCAGGCGCCACAGCAGGGGCAGATCCTCGTAGCCCCACATCTCACACCCGAACTGCTGCTTCATGATCACCAGGAAAAAGCCTGACATATCCCGGGTCCACCGGGGAGCAGCGTGCCGGGGCCTATGCGCGTTCATCCATTTGGCATAGTCCCTCACGGACCCATGCCAGTCCTCTCTCCCCAGGGTCACCTTTACAGGCGGCGCGGCGGTCCTGCCCGGTCCGGCGCAGAGGAATTTTGTGCAGCTGAGAGACACGCAGCCCGGCTCCTTCGGATAGCCCCGGACCTTCAGAGCGCAGCTGTAGAAGTCCGGGTCCCGCAGGCTCAGGGACAGAGTGTTCTCCCGGTCCGTCAGGGCGCAGTAGCCCATGATACCGTAGCCGGGATAGGTGAGCTTCATACAGTTGGAACCGTTTTCCCTGTGGGAGCCGGCGGCAAGCCTCCGGCCTATGTCGGTGTACAGGGCTCCGAAGGGCTCCGGCCAGAAGAGAGAGGGCGCTCCCGCCCCCAGGTCCCTGACCTTGCCTATGATGGGATATTCAAAGTCCAGTATGCTAAAGGGGCTTCTGTTGTCCGCCTCGGCGCTGAAGATGAGCCCGTCTTTTTTCAGCTCGGCTGTAAACACCAGGGAGATATCCGCAGACAAGGGGCGCCCCCGGCCGTCCCTGAAGGACAGGCCTTCCACTGACACTCTCAGACGGGTCCTCGAGCACCGGACGGTCACGGCCTGCTCCGAGGAATACACCGGGTTTTCCAGAGCCGTCCCCCGGGTGAGATTGGCAAAAAACGTCTCGTCGGCGGGGGCGTCTATGACGTTGACGCCACCGCAGGAAAGGCAGGTGAGCCTGCCCCTTTCATCAAATACGGCTTTCAGAGCCGCGTTTTCCAGAACGTACATATGATCTCCTCACTGCTCGCAAGGTCTCGCCGGAGCGCGCCGGCTGTATCCGTGTCCGAAAAAAGCCGCCTCGGTGGGCGGCTGTTTTCTCAGGGGAATATGGGATAGGTCCTGGTGTGGAGTATGATACTCACGATACACCAGAAGGAGCCTGCCAGACAGTCTCCTATGATAAGGCCCAGGAAGAAAGGCAGGGCCTTGGTAAACACCTTCAGACCTCCGTACTTCAGTATGATCACCTTGCACAGCCAGGCGATAAAGGCCGAAGACCACAGAGCGCTGGTCTGCACCGAGCTCATCATGGCGTAGGCGATGGGGTTGAAGGGGAAGCCCGGCATCTTGATCTTGGCAAAGCTCAGCACCAGACAGGAGATAAAGCCGGTGATGGCGGCCCCTATTCCGTTCCAGTCGGTCAGGTTGCCGTTCTTGAGAGCGGATTCCAGAGTGACGTACACCTCGCTGCCCTGGTCTATGGTGTTGTGAGGCATGTTGGCGGCGGCGCCGTATTTGTAATAATCTCCGAGCACTATGGTAAAGCCTATGACTATGGCCAAAAATGCAAATACCAGCATGGTGACGCCCAGCTTCTTGTAGCTCATGCCTGAGTGCTCCGCCATTTTGAAGCCCTCCAGCTGTATGGGCATCATGTTGCTGCGGAAGCACCGGTTGAACCAATAAAACAGCTGCATGGCTATGAGGTTCTGAGCGCCCAGAGTGGCGGTACCGCCGTTGGATATCATGATGGAAGTGATATCGGACCAGTTGACCTCATGACAGGGGCAGCCCAGCTCGGCCCGGGTGCGGGTGATGGATACGCAGATGATGAAGTAGCACACCACCAGGGTAATGGCCAGTCAGGGAGCGGTCCCCAGCACGTGGCTCAGGAGCATCATGGCGCACATACCCAATATGGCGCCCCACACGGCGTGACGGTAGCCCATGGGCTCCTCCGCATCGTCAAGGGCTGCCTTGTTGAATATGCTGCCCAGCACCTTCTTGAAATGGCCCCAGCCCATGATGAGGGAAAATACGAATATACCCACCAAAAAGCCGAAGCACTGCTCGTTGATAAAGGGATACTTGGGAATGGTGTTGATACCCACCGCCGCTCCGAAAACGTACTGGAACTTCATAAAGAGATAGAAGAACCAGTAGGAAAAAGAGAGGTCTGCCGGCACCAGGAAGGTGATGCCGATGGCGATGGGATAGACTCTGATGGGAGTAACTCCTATGGCGTTGAAGGGCGGATTCACCAGATACTGGGACAGGTCCAGATTCTTCAGGTTGACTATAGGGAAGCTGGGCCATATGGTGGAAAGGCCCTGCACTATGGTGAACACAAAGGCGATGCCCACGCCTAAGTACATGGCGCTGTTGCGGAAGAAATTGGTCTTTTCCTTGGTGATCTCCAGAGGCATGCTGATCAGAGGATAGGACAGCTTTTCACTCTCGGACCACTGCTTGCGGAGTATGGTGTTCAGGCACAGGAAGACGTAGAACATCACCATCATAAAGGAGCCCCATATGCAGAGAGGCCGCAGCCAGTGCTGGAAGTATTTCCACTGGAAAAAGTTGTCGTTGCCTATGTAGAAGGCGGCCACCGTCTCCTTGTCCTTGACTATGGCCCAGTCGGGGATGCGGTTGATGATCAGGTTGTACCAGTTGTTTTCCGCAGTGGCGTATCTGACCGGATAACACATGGTGGACATGAATACCTGCATATAGTCGTGGGAACACACGGAAGCGGTCACGTTCAGCAGGATATAGATGACCAACAGCTCCGCCTGACTCAGGGCCGTCGCCGGCCTGAACCTGCGGATGAGGGAGTTGATGCCCACCAGAATGAGCAGCGTAAATACAGAGGTATAAAAGATAGACAGAGTCGTGGAGCTGCCTGCGTCGATGCAGATCTCATACTCTGTGACCCACCAGATATTGATGGGGGTCAGTATGAGCGCGATGAGTATGGAACGCCAAGTGATTTTCTTCGCCATAGGTGCCTCTTTTCGGAAGTAAGCCGGTCAAATATAGACAGACTGTTAATTCTATTATAGCATTTTACGGCATCAAAAATCTATCCGACAATATTTACGTCAAAAAAAATCCGCCCGTCGGGCGGTATTTTCGCGGTCAGGGAAATATGGAATAGGTGGGAGCGTGCAGGATGATGGACACGATGCACCAAAAGGAGCCCGCCAGACAGTCGCCCAGGATAAGACCCAGGAAGAAGGGCAGAGCCCTGGTAAATACTCTCAGTCCCCCGTATTTCAATATGATCACCTTGCACAGCCAGGCTATCATGGCGGAGGACCACAGGGCCCTGGTCTGGGCCGAGCTCATCATGGCGTAGGCTATGGGATTGAAGGGAAAGCCCGGTATCCTGATCCTGGCAAAGCTCAGGGCGAGGCAGGACACAAAGCCCGTGACGGAGGCCCCCACCCCGTTCCAATCGGTGATGGAGCCGTTTTTGAGGGCCGACTCCATGGTCTTGAAGAGCTCGGAGCCAAAGATCACGTTGTGCATGGCCATATTGGCGGCGGCGCCGTATCTGTAGTATTCGTCCAGCACTATGGCGTAGCC
>JAFZNQ010000052.1 GCA_017552965.1 Abditibacteriota bacterium
CAGAGTCAGCGAGTAATACCAGTCCTTCTGCAGCCTGCGGGCCTTGTCCACCACGTCGTCTCCCGCCGGGGCAAGATATTCCCGCAGCAGCCGGCTCCACTCGCCCTCGGTAAAGCGTATGTCGTTGAGGGCCTCTATCTGTCGGCGCAGGTTGTCGATGAGCGCCTGCTCGCTGTCAATGGACAGGTATTCATAGCCCTGCCCCTTGAGGGCGTCTATAAAGGCCTGCTCCAGCTCCGCCTCCGACTGGTATTGCCCGCTCCGGGGGAGCGGGGTGTATGAAGGCACTACCGTGCCCAGCTCTGTGTAGGTGTGGCTCGTGGGCATATGATCTTCCTGTTTTGCTGTTTTTATTGAAGCATAGACTTTGTGGTATGCGAACATGCTGTTACCGCTATATCTTTCCACTTTCCAAGCAGGTTAGCCTTATTGGTCTTTACCCAGTCAATTGCGGTTCCCTGCTGTCGGTATGGTAAATTGCCGGCAATTACTTCAGCGGTCTCTATATTTATGGTCACGGAAAATTCACCATATTTTGCGTGAACATGCGGTATGTTATGATTCTTCTCCCGGGTACGTATCTCGAATATTATTCCGTTAGCTTGACCCATCCTCGCACGGATCTCTGTGATTAGGAATACCGATTCCAGAAAGGAGATTATCTCGTGTGGAATATCCTTTGAGAATTTGATAGTCAGCCATTCTTTTTCACGGCTGCTATTCATTTTTTTTCTTCTCCTCAAATGCCAGGAGCCTGTTGCGGTAAAATTCGTATTGTTTGCGGCGGGCTTCCAGCTCCGCTTCCAGCTCCGCTTCCAGCTCCGCTTCCAGCTCTGTCCAACTATCCAGAATGCTGACGATCTCCTCCTGGACCTCCATAGGTGGCACGGGGACTTTGTATTGCATTATAATTTTCTTGTCTCCGCGAGGCATCTTTGAACCCTTGGAGTACTGCATGTCGAAGAAAAAGAATTGGTCAGATGACAAGCAGTAATACATAAACTTCTTGGATAATCTATTGTCTTTTATGTGTATAACAAGGACATCACCGTTTGTTCCGCCTACGCAGTCGGCAAGCCATATCTTTTTCAAATACGGCCTTATATTCCCTAATAATATATCGCCTTTTGAGAATTTTGTCAGACTTCCGTTGGTAGGAACATAATCAGAAAGAGTCTTGCCTCTTTTATTTTGCAGGAGGTTATCAACTCCGACATATGTCTCTGCATCTACCTGATTAGCACTAATTCGTTCTTTGCTAAATTCACACACATCCCCCAGCTTCTTGTATTCAACCCCATCTGGACAAAGCCTGTCCAAAAGCTCTTTCAGTGTACTCATAGCTTTGACGCCTCTTTATTACTGGTTGATCCGTATATCATCAGCTTGCCATTTCCTCAAATGTCAGCAGCCTGTCCCGGTAATATTTGTATTGCCTGCGGCGGGCTTCTATCTCCGCGGGAAGGCCTTCGCTTATACCAAAACAGAGTTTATCAAACCGGTCTAACAAACTTACAACTCTGCATTGTTCGTCTATTGTCGGCAACGGAACCTTTAAGTTTAGGATTGCTCCGGCCTTAATATATCCTTGGTTTGACGGGTTCTTTTTTGAATTGAGTTCATGCTTCACCGAACGTGATGTCAAGTAATAGTAGAAATACTTACGATTAACTCTTTCTTCATCAAGACGAACAAGGTAAATATTCTGCCCATAAAACATCGTGTCTTCTTCTACAAATGCAGCCTCCCCGATTGTTCCGATCATTGTGATCAGCAAGTCATCTCTTTGAATGCTGCGATTAGAAGAAACGTGGTTATAATCAGCTTCAGATATATATTTTACGTTGGTGAAATCTACGTGCCCGTTAATAATATTTTTCGAAGTTATATACGGAATTCCTGTTTCACGATATTTCGGTGTAGCCGGCATAAGCCAAAACGATTCGCTTATTAATTCACATGCATTTACTATTGGTTTGCCGTCCGGTGAAAGCAGAGAATCCCTGTAATACTCATACTGAGTCGTGCGGGCATCCAGCTCCGCTACCAGCTCCGCTTCCAGCTCTGTCCACCTGTCCAGGATCCGCACGATCTCCTCCTGGACCTCAAGCGGCGGAACGGGGATCTTGTATTGACTTATAACTCGTGCATTCAGATTGTTTATAGTTGAAGAATCTATCTTTTCTCTAATGTATTTTCTGAATCGTTGGCTAGTAAATACATGAAACAAGAATCGTGGCAAGACATCATCGGCATTTTTTACTCGTATAGTTGCCATAAAAGCACCGAAAACACAAGGGAGATCATTCTCAATAAAGGCAACTTTTCCGATGTGATTAGTACTTCCGCTTCCAGCGCAAATCAGTATATCATTTGCTTTAAGATATTGCGAATTCTTAACTTTGACTGAGGCGCGTACGTATTTCAGTTCGTCAAGATTAAGCATGTTTGATTCGAGGGTTATGTTATTCGCTCGGATTACCGGTATTGCATTCTTAATGTCAGCTGTCGTTTCGTCATCTTTTCCGTAACTCAAGCCTCTTATATAATCTCCAATTTCAAGAAATGACTTATACTCCACCCCGTTGGGGCACAGCTCCAGGAGCAGAGCATCCAGCCGGGCGCCTTTTGACTCTGCCTGCCTATTCACCCTCTATCTCCCTGACTATGGCGTCTATCTCTTCCCGCAATTTTTGTGACCTGGCGGCGATCTCCGCCAGGCTTGCGTTCAGTGCCTTGATGTCCACCGGCTCGGTGGTGTCCGGCTTTTCCACGTAGTTGCTGACGGACAGATTCCAGTCGTTTTCTTTTATTGCTTCCGGGTCCACCGTAGAGCACAGGTTTTCCGCCGGCTGCCGGTCCTTGTACAGGCCGTATATGCGGGCTATGTTGTCAGGGGAGAGCAGATTGCCGTTGGTGACGGGCACGCACTCGGCGGAGGCGTCGATAAAGAGTATGTCCCTGCGCTCCCTGTTCTTTTTCAGCACCATGATGTCCGTGGCGATCTGAGTGCCGTAAAAGAGCTTGTCCGGCAGCCCGATCACCGCGTCCACGAAGTTTTGCTCCACCAGGTATTTGCGTATGGTCTTCTCAGCGCCGCCCCGGTACATGATGCCCGGGAAGCAGACGATGGCAGCAGTCCCGTCCTCCGCCAGGGAGTAGAGCATGTGCATCACAAAAGCCAGGTCCGCATAGTTCACCGGAGCCAGGGCGCCGGCGGGTGAAAAGCGGGGATCGTCGGCATAGAGAGGATTGGTCTTGCCCTTCCACTTGATGGAATAGGGCGGATTGGACACTATGGCATCAAAGCCCTCAAAGCCTTCGCCCAGGCGGGTCTTCCAGTCGTAGCAGGGAGTCGCCAGGGTGTCGCCTCTGATGATGTGAAAGTCGGTGAAGTTGACCTCGTGGAGGATCATGTTCATGCGGCACAGGTCATAGGTGGTGGGGTTGACCTCCTGTCCGCAAAAGGCGCCTACCTGCACGGCGTCCCCGCTCTGCCCGCTGCCGGTGAGCTTCAGCAGCAGGGAGCCGGAGCCGCAGGCGGGGTCGTACACGTAGCGCAGCCTGTCCCTGCCGTCAGCGGCCAAGAGAGCCAGCAGCTTGGACACCTGCTGGGGGGTGAAGTATTCCCCGCCGCTCTTGCCCGCGTTGGAGGCATACATGCCCATCAGAAACTCATAGGCGTCGCCGAAGGCGTCTATGTCCCCGGAGCCCAGGTCCATGCCGGCTATCTTTTGCATGATAGTCTGCAGCTTTTCGTTCCGTTCCCGGGCGGAGGTGGCCAGGCTGTTGTTTTGGAGATTTACGTTGTCAAACAGGCCCTTGAAGCCTTCCTCGCTGTCCTCCCCTTCGCCGGAGCTTTCTATGTTGCGGAACACGGTGGCCAGGCGCTCGTTCAGCTGGTCAACGTGAGTGTTTTTCAGCACGTTGTCAAAGAGCTCGCCGGGCAGTATGAAGTAGCCCAGCTCTCTCGCCAGATAGCGTCCGCTCTCGGCTGTGTCGTCGTCCAGCCGGGCGTAGTCAAAATCGGCGACGCCTGCGGCGCGTTGCGCCTTGTTCACATAGTCGGTAAAAAAGCGGGAAATAAAGCGGTAGAACATGAAGCCCAGCACATAGTTCTTGAAATCCCATCCGTCCATGCTGCCCCTTAGCTCGTCGGCAGTGCTCCAGATGGCGTTGTGTATGGCCGTTCTGTCCTGAGGTGCATCCGTCATAGTGCGCTCCTTTGTGTGTAGTGATATATTTATTATATCATATCCCGCCGCTTTTTTCTATGAGGGGGCAAACGAGGGACGATGGCGCTTTTATTTATATATATTGATTTTATATTGTTTATTTATATGGGGTGTCAATTTTGATTTTGCCCACAGGCTATCCACAGGGCTGCTGGCATAGGGCAAAAGCCCTCCCCGCCGGGATGACGCGGGGTTGGACACTGTGTCTTTCTCCGTCGCGTGGCCCGGTCCATAAGCCTGAGGCATCGGCGCCCCGGGAAGGGCTTTGTTGTCCCGTTGGGCTTGTCCGTAGCCGTGGCTCGCGTCTTCGTGACAGGGGATCTCGAACCTCACCCCAAAAAATCTGCGATTTTTCGGGGACCCCGAGGGTGAGGGCTGAGCTGCCCTCACCGCCGAGATGACGTTGTTGTTGAACGGGACGACAGAGAGAGCGGATGACGCGGGGGTGCGGTCCGGCCCAAAGGGGAAAAAAACATTTGCGCAGCATTAAACAGCCCTGAAATAGTGTATAATAATATGTGATTTTACATGAATTATGACCCGGCAGAATAAGGAGAAGTCAGATGAGAAAACGTGATAAAGATTTTGAAGTAAAAAATATTGAGGGGGGAAAGCTGTTAACCAGTTACAACGGCACATCAGGCAATCCTGTGATACCCGGCAATATCAATTACATCGGCCAGAGTGCGTTTTCCTACAACAAGACTCTCACCGAGATCACAATCCCCGACAGCGTGACAGAGATCTGTGATAGAGCCTTTTCCTGGTGCACCTCGCTCACCGAGATCACCATCCCCGACAGCGTGACAATAATCGGTGAAAGAGCCTTTTCCTGGTGCGCCTCGCTCACCGAGATCACCATCCCCGATAGTGTGACAGAGATCTGTGAAAGCGCTTTTTCCAATTGCGCTTCTCTCAAAAAGGTCACTATTCCTGACAGTGTAGCTTTCATAGGGAATAGCGCCTTTTCCGAGTGCACTTCTCTCACGGAAATCACCATTCCCGACAGTGTGACAGAGATCGGAGACCGGGCTTTTTCCGGGTGCACATCTCTTTCGGCCATCACTATCCCGGATGGCGTGACCGCCATAGGGAAAAACGCTTTTTCCGGGTGCGAGTCGCTCACCGAGATCACCATTCCCGACAGTGCGACAGAGATCGGAGAGGAGGCCTTTTCCGGTTGCACATCTCTTTCGGTCATCACTATCCCGGATGGCGTGACCACCATAGGGAAAAGCGCCTTTTCCAAGTGCGAGTCGCTCACCGAGATCGCCATTCCCGACAGTGTGACAGAGATCGGAGAGGAGGCTTTTTTCGGCTGCAATGATTTAATGACCATCAAACTGTCAGACCACACAGTACCGGGCTGCAACTCCTTCAAGGATGTTCCCGGCTTTGACTTCTCCCTGTTTGTCAGCAGCGGGTGCATAAAGGGATACAACGGAATATGTCCGGAACAACTGACTATTCCTTGTGACGTGTACAGCATTGGCAAGAGCGCCTTTTCCGGGTGCGCATCTCTTTCGGCCATCACTATCCCGGATAGCGTGACCACCATAGGGATCGGCGCCTTTTCCGGGTGCGCCTCACTCACCGGGATCACCATCCCCGACAGTGTGACAAAGATAGGCAGTGATGCTTTTGAAGGCTGCGCCTCACTCACCGGGATCACCATACCCGGCAGCGTAACTGTCATCGCCCACAGGACTTTTTTGGACTGTCCGTCTCTTAAGGAGGTCAACATCCCTGACGGTGTGAAAGAGATAGGCGACAGAGCCTTTTATGGATGCAAATCTCTCGCTGAGATCGATATCCCTGACAGCGTGATCAGGATCGGCGACAGAGTTTTTTCCAGGTGTGAATCGCTTCACAGGGCCAAACTCCCTTGCGGCATCAAAGGAATTGGCAAGGAAGTCTTTTTATGGTGCCGTTCACTCACCGGGATCGCCATCCCCGACAGTGTGACAAAGATCGGCGACTCTGCTTTTTCCGAGTGCAGGGCTCTTAAGGCTATCACTATCCCCGACAAAGTGAAGAAGATCGGAGACGAAGTATTTTCCAACTGTTGGTCACTCACCGAGATCACCATCCCTGACAGTGTGACAAAGATCGGAGTCTCTGCATTTTCCGAGTGCAGAGCTCTAAAGGCTATCACTATCCCCGACAACGCAAAAGAGATCGGAGACAAAGTCTTTTCCAAGTGTTGGTCACTCACCGAGATCACTATCCCCGACAGTGTGACAAAGATCGGCGACTCTGCTTTTTCCGAGTGCAAGGCTCTAAAGGCTATCACTGTCCCCGACAGCGTAAAAGAGATCGGAGACGGGGCTTTTTACGGCTGCGAATCACTCGCCGGGATCGATATTCCCGACAGCTTGACAGAAATCGGCAGCTGGGCTTTTGCCCGGTGCAAGTCCATTCAAAACATCCGACTGCCCGACAGTATGACGGAAATAAAAGGTGGCACTTTTTCCGAATGCGAAGCGCTCACGGTGATCTCTATCCCCGACGGTGTGACAGAGATAGGCGGCGGGGCTTTTGAAGGATGCAAGTCACTCACCAGGATCGATATTCCGGACGGCATGACAGAGATAGGTGACGAAGCCTTTATGGATTGCGAGTCACTCATAGACATTTCGATCCCTGAAAACACGAATGTGGGCAACGGTGTCCTCAGGGGAGTTCCCGGCGCAAAGTTTTCCCTGTCTGTCAGCGATGGGATTTTAGTGTCCTTCAATGGAATATGCCCGAAAAAACTGACGATCCCTGACAACATAACAGAAATAGACGATTATGCCTTTATGGATTGCGATCGCCTTGAGACTGTCACTATTCCAAAGGGTGTGACCAGCATCGGCGAAGAAGCATTTGTCAGGTGTAAGTCTCTTTCGGAGATCACAATACCCGACAGCGTGACAGAGATAGGCAGAGCCGCCCTTTGCTACTGCAAGTCCCTGGCCGAGATCACCATCCCGGGTAGCGTCACCGAGCTCTGCGAAGCTGTGTTTTCCGGCTGTGAGTCACTTGCCGAGGTCAACATCCCTGACAGCGTGACACGGATCAGACCTTTCGCTTTTTGCGATTGCACCTCTCTCACGGAGATCACCATCCCTGACAGTGTCATTGAGATCGAGCACAACGCTTTTCAAGACTGCGAGTCACTGAGCGAAATCAACATCCCGGATAGTGTGACAAAGATCGGCGAAGAAGCATTTGTCGGGTGTGAGCAGCTCACCATCCGGACCGGCAATCGGATCGCTATACAGTTTGCAAAGAAAAACGGAATACCTGTCGAGCCGGCGTAAAGCAGGCTCCCCGGCCTCTGCGCTTTCACAACTCAAGCACAAAAAAAAGACTCCGCAAAGAATGTACTTTGCGGAGCTGTCTTTTGTCCACAGATTTCCCTTCTCCGTCGCGTGGACCCCCCAACGGCCTGCGGCCGCCGGTGCTACGGAGCGCTTCGGTATCCCGCAACAAAGACCCTTCCATCTCTATCCCCACAAAATCTATGCGATTTTGCGGGGGCCCCAGAGAGTGCGCCTCCGGCTTAGCCGGAGTAAGGAACGCGGCTGGCGGGCCCTCCGTGGATCTCAAAGCGCCAGTCAACAATACTTTCCTCCCGCCTTTTTTCTGGGTCCTCCCATTTGCCTTCTCCGGCTTTGCCGGAGCAATGTAGAGGCAAATGGGCCCCTCCAGAGGTCCCTTCCCGGAAATGGCCAAACGCTATGCGTTTGACATATGCCATTTCCGCCGGGATGACGCGGGAGGGCTTATTATGTTCTCCGCCTTGTACGGCCCCCCCAACGGCTTTCAGCCGTCGGTGCCCCCGTGGTGCTTCGTTACCCCGCTTATACGGACCCTTCCACCTGCCAGCTCCCGCAAGCGGGAGAAAGGAACTGGCAGGCGGACCCTCCGTAGATCCCTGACCGGAAATGGCCAAACGCTACGCGTTTGACATATGCCATTTCCGCCGGGATGACGCGGGGTTGAACGGGACGACGAACCAAGGCATAAAAAAAAACGCTCCCGGAGGAGCGTTTTTGATTTGCGCTATTGACGCCGGCAATGCGGCTTACTTGTTCAGGTCGATGAATTCGCCCAGCTGCTGGCGCACCTTCTCAAAGTCCTCGCCGCTCACCTGCTTGGAGGGCCTGGTGGTCAGTATGTTCCGGAATTGCTCCAGTATCAGCTCGCCGTTGCGTATCTCCTTGCTGGAGGCGTTCTTCTTGCGGAGGTTCATGATCACGTCGTTGGCCTTGCGTATATACATCAGGTCGGTGATGGCGTCCACGGTGGCCTCCATCCTCATGGTGTCTATGGTCTCAAAGGCGTAGTCGCGGCGCTGGGCCGAGGCCGGCAGGTTGAGGCCGGGATACACTCTGAAGTCGGCGTTCAGGCCCTGATCCGTCTCCACCGCGGCAAAGGGGTTGGGGAGGAGGGTCCAGTTGTTGTGGGCCGCATACATGTACTTGTCGGTGCCTGTGAGATACATGTTCCACAGGGTCTTGCGCACGTCGGACAGGTTGGACTCCAGCACGCTGTCGCAGGCGGAGATGGCGGTGGTCTTGCCGGCCAGAGCGTCCGTCTTGACGGGATAGGTGTCGCAGGCTATCACGTCGGCGTATTCGGCGTAAACCGCCGCTTCATCCGGGGAGGCAGCTGTCAGCCACACGCCGATGCCGCTCTGTTTCAGCTCCCGCAGATAGTCGATGTAGGCGGAGCTGTTCACGGCGCTGCCGGGCTTGCACAGGGCCACCAGCCGGCCCTGCCAGCCGTTGTCCTGTATCATCTTGCCCAGGGTGCGGGCGTATATCTGATACTTGTTCACGTCGGCCAGGTCGTAGGGATAGGGGCTGAGAGCCACCTGCTTGATGCCCTTGACGTATATGCACTTCAGGGTGCTGGCCAGCACGGTGGAGTCGGCAGACCACTTGCCAAATTCGTTGGCGGTCATCACCAGCCAGGGCTCGCCCGTGCCTATGTTGATGCAGCCGTTCAGCAGGCGCTTGGACACCATGTCGCCGGCCATCTCGCCCACTATGCGGTAGTAGCCCATGGGGGCGTCCAGCTTGTAAAGGCCGGTCTCCTCGTCCACCACGGTGTAGCCCGCGTAGTCGGACAGGGAGTGGCCAAAGTCGCTGATGGGCAGCACAAAGTCGGGCTGCGGGTCTATGCCAAAGCCCCACACCTTGACGGTGAAGGGATAGCTCACCTTCAGCTCGCCTATCTGCAGCTCCACCGAGCAGGGATAGGTGCCGGAGGGAGCGCTCTCGTCCAGATCGATGGTCATCCACATGGAGCGGGTGTTGCCCGCGGCAATGTTTTCAAATGTCACCCGGTTGGCGCCTTCGGTCAGCATGATGGGGTCCGCTATGACTGTGGAGTCGTATATCTCCGAATAGGCGGTGGCGGAGATGTCCGCATATTCCACCTTGCCGGCCCTGATATACTGGTCCAGCCTGGGAGCGTTGACCGTCAGGACTATGTTGGAGGTCTCCTGCCAGGCCGACACTGCGAACTGCAGGCTCTTGCGCTCGCCCTTGGCCATGCCAAAGGAGTAGTTGTACTGGTCGGGATACAGGTTTTCCTTGTCCAGATACATCCTGCTGTTGGAGTTGACAAAGCTGCAGCACACGGGCAGCGTGAGGGGCAGCTTCATGTTCACCAGCTGGCTGCGGGCGCCCGTGTAATATCTGACTATGGCGTTGGTGGCGTTCAGCTTCTTGGACGCTAGCTCCACGTTGCTGCGGCCTTCCTTGGCCAGCAGGCTGTCGATGGCCGACGAGGTGGAGGTGATGAGGTCGGATATCTCGGCGGGGAAATTGCCCTTGTATTTCTCCAGCTCCATCATGCGGGAAATGATCCGGGAGCGGGTCTTGGAAAAGGCGGTGGTGCCTTCGCCGAAATACAGCCTCTCCCAGCGGGTGCCGGTGCCGGAATAATTGTTCATGCTCTGAGGCGCTATGTCCCCTCTCCCGCTCTTGCGGAACACCTTGATGAGCCACACGTCGTCGCTCTGGGGCGGGAAGGAGGTCTTGGCGCTCTTGAAGATGCTGCCGGGAATGGAGCACACGCCGTTCCAGCCGTCCTCCGCCTTCATGATGGTGAGCTCGGGATTGCCGTTGAAGGCCAGGTCCTTGCCGTAGGCGTCATACACCACGCCGTCGGCGTTGAATATGAGCTTGTAGTAGTTGTCCGGCTCGGCGTTGGACAAAAGGTGTATCTCCAGACGGTCGTCATTGTCCGAATAGGTGTCGGGGGCCGCAGCCTCGCTCTTCAGGGCGTTCATGGCCGGGTCCTTGACGTCAAAGCCCAGAGCCACGCTGTCCTTGGTGTAGCCTATCTTTATCCTGGTCTGCAGGGCAGGCGCCACGTCGCCGCCGGCGATATCCGTCAGGGCGTATTCGCCCGCGCCGTTCCATTCGCCGGAAGAGTAGCTGTCCGGCACCACGGAAAGACGGCTGCCGTACACCTGGGCAAAGCAGCAGGCGCAGCACAAAATGAGCAGCGCCGCCGAAAATAAGGTCTTTTTCATTCTGAACATACTCCGTTTGTGTATGCCCCGCCCCACCGGCGGTCATACGGATCTACATGTATATTATATCACGGCCCGCAGGCGCGGGCCACACTCTCTATGCGTGCCAGTCTATGTTTTCGGCTTCGAGAGCGTGATTTTCGATAAAGCGTTTTCTGGGCTCCACCACGTCGCCCAGCAGCACCGAGAACAGATTGTCTGCCTCGATGGCGTCCTCCATGGTCACCTGGGCCAGGGCTCTGGTCTCCATGGCCATGGTGGTGGTGGCCAGGTCCTCGGCGTTCATCTCGCCCAGGCCCTTGAAGCGGGTGACTATGAGCTCGCCCTTCTTGTTCTTGAGGGAGGCGATCATCTCGTCCCGCTGCTCCTCGTTCTTGGCGTAGAGCACGGTGTCGTTGCCCTTCTTGATCTTGTAAAACGGGGGCTGAGCGATGTAGATGTGGCCCGTCTCCACCACCGGCTTCATGTATCTGAAGAAGAAGGTGAGCAGCAGGGTGCGGATATGGGCTCCGTCCACGTCGGCATCGGTCATGATGATGATCCTGTCATATCTCAGCTTGCTGAGATCAAAGGAAGAGGCGGGCGACTTTTTCTTCGAGGCGATGTCCAGGTCGGGCTCCTCGTCGTCCCCGTTGTTGCCTATGGCTATGCCGGTGCCCAGAGCGGACACCAGGTTCTTGATCTCCTCGTTCTCCAGGGCTCTGTCCATGCGGGCCTTTTCCACGTTCAGTATCTTGCCCCGCAGAGGCAGCACGGCCTGATATTTCCTGTCGCGGCCCGTCTTGGCGCTGCCGCCTGCCGACTGGCCCTCCACCAGGAACAGCTCGCACTTGGAGGCGTCCTTCTCGATGCAGTCGGCCAGCTTGCCGGGCAGGCTGGTGGACTCCATGGCGGAGGAGCGCTTCACTATCTCTGCCGCTCTCCGGGCCGCTTCCTTGGCGTTGCGGGTGATCATGCATTTTTCGATGATGCGGCGGGCAGCCTGGGGATTCTCTTCCATGAAGATGTTCAGGTTCTCGCCCACGATGGAGTTGACTATGCCCTCCACCTCGCCGTTGCCCAGCTTGGTCTTGGTCTGGCCCTCAAACTGAGGCTGCTCTATCTTGACGGATATCACGCAGCACAGGCCTTCCCGCACGTCGTCGCCGGAGAGATTGCTCTCCTTTTCCTTCAAAAAGCCGTTCTTGCGGGCATACTGGTTGATGACTCTGGTGAGGGCTGTCTTGAAGCCCGACAGATGGGTGCCGCCCTCCTGGGTGTGTATGTTGTTGGCGTAGGTCAGCAGGTCCTCTCTGTAGCTGTCGTTGTACTGGAGGGCCAGCTCCGCCGCCACGTGCTCTCTCTCGCCGTGGAAATAGACCACCTTGTGCAGGGGCTCCTTGGCCTCGTTGAGATACTCCACAAATTCGGCGATGCCGTTCTGGTAGTGATACACCCGCTCCCGCTTGTCCGGGTCGTCGGTCATGTTGTTGATAAAGCGTATACTCAGGCCCTTGTTGAGAAAAGCCAGCTCTCTCAGGCGGGACTTGAACAGCTCGGGGTTGTAGGTGTAGTCGCCGAATATCTCTTTGTCGGCGTAAAACTTCACTGTGGTGCCGGTAACGGTGGTGTCCCCTACTACCTTCAGGGGGCCGGACACGTTCTTGCCTCTCTCAAAGCGCATCCAGTATATCTTACCGTCCTGGCGCACCCACACCTCCAGCCACTCGGACAGAGCGTTGACTGCGGACACACCCACGCCGTGGAGACCGCCGGACACCTTGTAGCCGCCGCCTCCGAACTTGCCGCCGGCGTGCAGCTTGGTCAGCACCAGCTCCACACAGCTGATGCCGTAGCCCTCCTTGATCTCCACCGGGATGCCGCGCCCGTTGTCCTCCACGGTGACCGTGTTGTCCCGGTCCAGGGTGAGGGTGATCTCGTTGCAGTAGCCGGCCAAATGCTCGTCGATGGAGTTGTCCACCACCTCGGTAAACAGGTGGTGCAGGCCCCGGCTGGTGGTGTCGCCGATATACATGCCGGGACGCAGGCGAACTGCCTCAAGCCCCTCGAGGACCTGTATTTCCCCGGCGCCGTATTCGGCGTCCTCCGGGACGGTGAAGTCTTCGGTCTCAGGTTCGGCAGCAGGACTGGTGAGCAACTCGTCTGACATTAAATGATCTCCCTAAAAACGGCAAAAGCCTTAATAATATAATACACTTATATTATATCACAAACGAGGCGGCTATGCAAGCGAGGGCCGCCCCAAAAGCAAATATCCTGCCGCGGGGGCGGCAGGATACGGGTTCATTTGAACTGGGCCTTCAGGGCCTCCGGCAGCGTCTTGTCCGTGAGCTTGTCGTCCCCGAACAGGCACTGCTTCATCACCGATTTGTCGTCTATGAGATACACCGTGGGGATGCCCTGCACCACCCATTTGTCTATGACCTTGTTGATGTCATCCTGGTCCATAAAGTAGATGGGGAACTCCCAGCCCTCGGCCATGAATTCTTCCAGGGCCTTCTCTTCCTCCTGGGCTATGTTGAGGCATATGGTCACAAAGTTGTACTTGTCCTTGCCGGCCTTGTACACTGCGTCAAACATGGGCAAAAACTTCTTGCTGTCCGGATAGGCCCAAAAGGCCACCACAGTGTTTTTGGCGGCGGACACGCTGTAAAAGGTGGTGCTGTGGGCCACGTTTTGCAGCACGGGCGACGGCGCCACGGGCTCGTTGTCGGGAGCAGGCGCAGTGTCCGCGGCGGGCTCCGACGGAGCCTCGGCCGGGCTCTCTTCGGCCCCCTCCCCCGGGTCCAGAGACTTCAGGGCGCTGCGGTCCAGGCTCATGGGGTTGTCCTTGTCCTGATCTCCCAAGAGAGACGGCAGGGCCGGGAGAGCGTCTTTGTCCTCGGGCTTGGGAGGCGCAGTGGTATAGACGGTCTCCTCCACGTAATACCTGAGAGGAAAGTCCGCCACCTTCTTGTTCAGGGGGTTCTTGGCCTCCGCCTCCTTCTGAGCCTTTTCCAGCTTTTTCAGCTCCTCGGCCATCTTCTTGGCCTCGGCGGCGGCGTCAAACAGCTTGTCATCCTTCTTGGGGATGAATACGAACAGGCTGTCCTCCAGGTCCTTGTTCACCGACAGGGCGCTGGTCACAGAGTCCGACTCCAGCTCAGTCTTCTGGTCGTCGCCGGGCACGGCGTATTTGTAGTGATTGCGCACCATGACGCCGGTGGCTTTGTCTATCCACACCTTTTGGTCTATGACGGCTTCCTTCAGGGGCTCGGGCCTGATCTTCAGGAGAAACACGTGGCAGTCGTAGTCGCCCACCTTTTCGTCCCCCTCATAATCGGCCTTCACCAGCCTCAGGGAATAGTCGTAGCCCGACAGCAGGCCTATGGTGTTCACTCCGGGAGAGCCCTCTGCCAGGGCGGGATAATAATTGTCCTTGTAGTCCGCAACCGTGAAGGTCTTGGCTCGGGTCACGTAGGCGGTCACCTTTTTGCCGTCGCAGTAGAGCACCTGGTCCGGGCCCTTCAGCAGCATCTTGTCCGGGCGCTTGAAATAAAAGGACTGCTCCACCGTGGTGTCCCCGGCCACCTTGCCGTCCATATACACTATATTGCGGGTGGAGGTGGACATGGACAGGGATTTGACGGAAGCGTATTTTTTCAGGGCGTCTTCAAAGGAGGGCTCCGTGGCCCCCTCGTCCGTCAGCGGCTCTGTGATATCGGGCTCCGGGGCCTTGCGGGCGCTCTTGCGCTTCTCCGAGACCAGGTATCCCACTATGCCCGCGGCTATGGCCGCCGCCAGTATGCAGCAGAGTATGATGACCAGCCGTTTGTTGTCGGTGAAAAACTGCTTCATGATAGCCTTCCTTTGCTAATAGTCCACGTCGCGCAGGATCAGCCTGCCTTCTTCAAAGCCCGCCAGCCTGGTGACGCCCAGCTCCGACAGCAGCCGCAGGGCGTCGGGAAAGCTTCTGCGTATGTGGGCGGTGTAGTGGGCGTCGGCGTTGACCAGGAGAGGTATCTCCATCTCCGCGGCCTTTCTGATGATGTCCGGGGCGGGATAGAACTCCCGGGCCGGCTTGTAATAGCCCGCCGTGTTGATCTCCATGGCCTTGCCCGTGTCCCTGATGGCGCAGAGGGCCTCATCTATGAGCCCGGACACGTCGGTCTTGCCAAAGCGGCCAAACTTCTTGCACAGGTCCAGATGCCCCATGATGCCCACGCCTTCGGCGCCTGCCAGAGCCACCACCTTGCGCCAGTAGCCCTCGGTGACGGCGTCCGCCTCTTCCCGGGACAGGGCCACCCACTTGTCGGCGCATTCGTCTATGGGAAAATCGCCGAAGTAGTGCACCGAGCCGATGATATAGTCGGGGGAATATTTGCCCAGAAGAGCCAGTACGTCCTGAAAATTGTCGTCGAAGTAGTCTATCTCCACTCCCCGGCGCACGATGATCTTGTCCGCATACAGCTCCCGCAGCTCGGTGAGCTGGGTGAAATAGGCGTCCAGAGCCTCCTTGTCCATGGACCATTCCGGAAACCGTCCGTCCGGCAGCGGGGAAAAGTGGTCCGACATGCCGACCTCGGTCAGGGAGTGGTTCACTCCCGAGATGATCATTTGCTCGAGAGCGGCGGAGCCGTCCGAAAAAACGGAATGGTTGTGATAGCTGAACATAGGGGCTTCCTTTTAGTATTTATCCATTTATATGATACCCGAAATCCGCCGTTTTGTAAAGACCGGCCCTGCCCCAAAAACAGGCCCCGGCGGGGGCCGGGTCACTTGACAAACGGGCCGCAGGCGTATATAATATTATAGTGATTGCACTTTACGAACAGAGTATGCATGGAGGAGATATGTCAAAGTATAACAAGTTAGCATTAGTCATTCTCGTGCTGGTCGTGGCGGCAGCGTGGATCTGCTATACGGCCTTCAGCGGCGCCAGCGACAACATCAAGATCAGAAAGGGTCTGGATATCGCCGGCGGTATGAGAGTCGTCCTGCAGGCCGACCAGAAGTCCGCAGACTGGCCCAAGACCGACGTGCAGGCCCAGCGCGACCTGATGGACAAGGCCACCGCCACCATCGAAAAGAGGATCGGCGGTCTGAAGGGCGTCAGCGAAGGCAAGGCCTTCATACAGGGCGCCGACAAGATAGTGGTGGAGATCCCCGGCATCAAGGACTCCGACAAGGCCCTGGACACCATCAGCAACACGGCCCAGCTGGAATTCTATTACCTGAAGGACGTGCAGAGCGCCTCCAACCCCGGCGGCAGATGGAAGATCTCCGACGGCGGTCAGGATGAATACGTCTTCTCCGACGGCGAGACCGAGATATATTCCGGCGACAAGGACCGGATCATGAAGGAAGTGGTGGGCGCCCCCGCCAACAAGCCCATCCTCACAGGCAAGGACCTGATGCCCAACTCCAAGCAGGCCATCAGCAACAAGACCCAGCCCGTGGTGGAGGTGCAGTTCAACAAGGAAGGCCGCGTGATCTTCAAGGAGTTCACCAAGAAGCACGTAGGCGACACCCTGGCCATCTTCCTCAACAAGGAGCTGCTCACCGCTCCCACCATCAACGAGCCCATTCTCAACGGCGAGGCCCAGATATCCGGCTTCAAGGATCTGGAGGAAGCCAAGAATCTTGCCAATCTCCTCAACAGCGGCGCTCTCCCTATTTCCTTTGAAGTAGGTTCGCAGGAAAGCGTGGACCCCACCATCGGCGGCGACGCCTTCAGCAAGACCGTCAAGGCGGGCGCTATCGGCCTTCTCGTCGTTATTCTGTTCATGATCTTCATATACAGGCTGCCCGGCTTCATCGCCTCCATCGCCCTGTGTATATATACCATGCTGGTCATCGCCATATTTGCCGCTCTGGGAGTAACCATGTCCCTGTCCGGCATCGGCGCTCTGATCATATCCATCGGTATGGCGGTGGACGCCAACATCCTCATATTTGAGCGTCTGAAGGAAGAGCTGAAGGCGGGCCGGACCCTGTCCTCCGCCATCGACACCGGCTTCAAGAGAGCCTTCACCGCTATCCTGGACTCCAACGTGAGTACCTGTATCACCTGTCTGCTGCTGATCCAGTTCGGCAGCCCCGCAGTCCAGAGCTTCGCAGTGACCCTGCTGGTGGGTACTCTGGTATCCATGTTCAGCGCCATCACCGTGACCCGCACCCTGCTGCACCTGACGGTGAACTTCGAAGGCCTGCAGAAGCCCGAGCTCTTCTGCGTGTCCGCCGACAAGCCCAATACCCCCTTCAACTTCGTGTTCGTGGACAACAGGACCGTCTACTACGTCATTTCCGGCGTAGTCATGGCCTGCTGCATCGCCGCCCTTCTGGTCTGGAAGCTGAACCCCGGCATCGAGTTCAAGCCGGGCACCGAGCTGAAGGTCTCCTTCACTCAGCCCATCGCTTCCGTGCAGGATATCCGGAGCATAGTTGACGGCCTCTACGAAAAGAACCAGGTCCAGCTGGCCAACGGCTCTAAGACAGCCATCATCAAGGTCACCGGCAAGGACCAGCCCAACATCAGCACCAAGGATCAGGACGCTCTGGTGGCCGCCCTCAACGACAAGTATGAGGTGGCCAGGACCACCGAAGACGGCAAGCCCATCGCGGACCAGGCCAACTCGGTGAATCCCTCCGTATCCAAGGAGCTGATCCACAACGCCCTTATAGCCGTGTTCTTTGCGTGTATAGCCATCATCCTCTACCTGGCCATCAGATTTGCCATAGGCGGAGCGCTGGACGGCGTGAAATACGGCGTGTGCGCCGTCATCGCCCTGATACACGACGCCCTCTTTGTCATGGGCCTCTTTGCCATCCTGGGCAAGTTCCTGGGCTGGCAGGTCAACAGCCTGTTCGTGACCGCCGTCCTGACGGTCATCGGTGTGTCGGTCAACGACACCATCGTCAGCTTTGACAGGATCAGAGAGAACCTGCGCCACAGACTGAAGGGCGAGAACTTCAGCCAACTGGTCAACAGAAGTCTGAACCAGACCCTCACCCGGTCCATCTACACCTCTGTGACCACCCTGCTGACCATCACCTCCCTGATCATCTTCGGAGGCCTGATGCTGAGACAGTTCTACTGGACCATATTCGCCGGTCTGACAGTAGGTACCTACTCCTCCATCTTCCTGGCTTCGCAGCTGGTAGTCAGCTGGTACAACGCCGGCCTTTCCAAGAAGGACAGAGCCCTCAACAGAGTGGTGGTCAAGGACAAGGAAGGCAAGGTGCTGGTGTCCGCTCCCAGGCAGGAAGAGACCCCCGCAGCCGAGACCGAGGAAGAAGCTGCTCCCGCAGCGGCTCCGGACAAGGCGCCGGCGGCCAAGGCCAAGAAAAAGACCACAGGCCGCAAGAGAAGATTCTAAGCTTTTCGACACACCCGTCCGCGATGGGCGGGTGTTTGTTTTGAACCTTGAGATACAAGCTGAAACCGTTTCCCGACAGAGAGGCCATAGACCGCCTCGCCGGAGAGGCCTCCGTCAATCCCGTGACCGCCGCCCTGCTGCTGCAGAGAGGCGTGAAGACAGGGGCGGAGGCCCGGGAGTTCTTTCGCCCCCGGACCGGCGGAGACCCCCTGCTGCTGCCGGACATAGACAAGGCGGCTGCCATACTGGACGAAGCCCTCTCCCGGGGCTGGGGAGTGATGATATTCGGGGACTACGACGTGGACGGCCAGACAGCCACCGCCATCCTCAGCAAGGCCCTGTCGGGCCTGGGCTTCAGGGTGGGCTTCAGGCTGCCGGACAGGCTCAACTCCGGCTATGACGTGACCCCCGCCCAGGTCAGGGAGATAGCCGCCGAGGGCTGGCAGGTGCTCCTCACCTGCGACTGCGGCTCCAGAGCCTCCGAGGCGGTGAAGACCGCCAAAGAGCTGGGCATGAAGGTCATAGTCACGGACCACCACGAGCTGGGCGCCGACGCGGCCGCTCCCCACGCCCTCATCAACCCCCACCGGCCGGACTCCCGCTACCCCTATGAATTTCTCTGCGGCGCAGGAGTGGCCTACCGCTTCATCCACGGCCTGCTGCTACGCCGGGGCATTGACCCCAGGGGCTTTCTGCGGAAATACGCGGACCTGGTGTGTCTGGGCACGGTGGCGGACTCGGTGCCCCTCACCGGCGAAAACAGATATCTGGTGAAAGAGGGCCTGGAATACGTGAAGCAGCCCGTGTCCCGGCGCATAGGCATCAAGACCCTCATAGAGCGGGGCAAGCCGGAGGAGGTCACGGCCAAATATCTGTCCTTCTTCGTCATACCCCAGCTGAACTCCGCCAGCCGCATGGGCGAGACGGAAAAGGCCTTCCGCCTGCTCACCGAGACGGACCCGGCCCGGCTGGAAGAGCAGCTCGCGGACCTCAGCGAGCTGAACAACCGGCGGAAAAAGGAAGAGGAAGAGGGCTACGGCAAGGCCGCTCTGGACGTGTATAAGGGGGGCATGGACAAGGACGACGTCATAGTGGTCAAGGGCTCCTGGCTCCACTCCCTGTCCGGCAACATAGCCTCCCGCCTCTGCAAGACCTTCAACCGTCCTGTGATAGCCATAGGCGAGAGCCGGGAAAACGGCGTGTGCATAGGCAGCGCCCGAAACAACGACATGGTGGACATACTCTCCCTGCTGGAGGACTGCGCCGGCCTGCTGGAGCGCTACGGGGGCCACAAGGCCGCCGGAGGCATCACGATCCGGGAGGACAACATCCCCGCCTTCAGGAGCAGGATCAACGAGGCCTGCCGCCGCCGGTATCCGGAGGGGCCCTCCGAAGCGGCGGAAGCGGTGGACCTGCAGATAGGCAGCAGCTGCTTTGCCCCGGGGCGCATCATGCCCCTGTGCGAGGAGCTGGAGCGGATGGAGCCCTTCGGAGAAGCCAACAGAAGGCCCGTGTTTCTCACGAAAAACGTGCTCGTAGAAGGGGCTGAGGTATTCGGCAAGACCAAAAAGCACCTCAGGCTGCGGCTGGGAGAAAAGCCCTGCAGCATAGAGGCTATATTGTGGAACAGAGGAGAAGAGCTGTACTCTTTCAGCAAGGGCATGCGGATAAACGTCATCTACTCCCCGGAGCTGCACAGCTTCAGGGAAAAAACGGCCCGCCTCATAGTGACAGACTGGGCGCCCGGGTCCTGATACGCAAAACAGCAAACCCGAGGTTTGCTGCTGCCAAGGAGAGAGCGGGATTCGAACCCGCGGTGATCGAAGACCACGACAGTTTTCAAGACTGTTCCTTTAAACCGGACTCAGGCACCTCTCCGTCAAATCGGGATGAAAGGATTTGAACCTTCGGCCTCTCAGACCCGAACCGAGCGCTCTGCCAAGCTGAGCTACATCCCGAAAAAGACACTTATATTATACAATATCCGGGGGCGTCAGGTCAAGCCTGACGCCCCCGGCGCCGCTCTTGATCATTTGCGATATACGCCGTAGGTCTTGGCGGTCTCCACCATGGCTCTGGCAGCCGACAGGTCCAGATTGGCGGGATACTCGCAGCCCGTGGCCAGCACGAAGCCGCCGCCCTTGGCCATGAGGTCTATCTCCTTTTTGGACTCCTCCACCACTTCTTCATAGGTGGCTGAAGGCAGCCAGGTGGGAGGCACGCAGCCTATGAGGGTGGTCACGTCTCCGTATTTGGCCTTGCACTCCGCCAGGTCCTTGCAGTCGTCGGGAGCGTGGAGAAAGCTGATGCCCTCCGGCTTCATGGTCTCTATCTGCGCGTCAAAATAGATGCCGTTGCCGCAATTGTGTATCATGACCATGCAGCCCTTGTCGTGGACGTGCTTTGCCAGCCGCTCCACGGCCCAGCCCTCAAACTCCATCCACATGCTCTTGCGCATGATGGAAGCGGAGGAAAAGAGGGTGTCAAACATGATGGCGTGGACGCCTCTCTCTATGAGCATGTCGCAGTATTGTATCAGAGTCTCGGTGATGGCCCCCACAGCGTGCTTCACCGCGTCGGGGTCGTCTATGATGTCCATATACATGGACGCCTGGTCCCTCAGCATGCTGGTGATGCCCAGGGGCCCGAACACAAAGGCCACTATGGGATACTCCTTGCCCATCTCCCGGCTGAGTATGTCGCACAGGTCCAGATGCACGTTCATCCGGCGGGCCTTCCTCACGTCGATGGGCTCGATCTTGTAGTAGTCCTCGGTGCAGGTGACCAGCCTCTCGTTCATCACCGGATGGGCTGCCTCCGTCTCGGGATAGTCCAGCTTCTGCCCAAAGTCCTCCGCCTCCACCGACAGGTCGGTGAGTGTGCATATGATGTCCAGATCCAGCTCCTTGGTCACCGCTATCATAGCGTCGGCGCTCTTGCGGGCGTCGTTGGCAAAATCGTAGTAGGATATGCCTGTCAGCAGCCTGGAAACGCCGCTGGTGATGGGATATACGGGCACTCTGTCCGGCTCCTGATGGCTCAGGGCAGCGGCCACTCTTTCCAATGAAGTCATAATGATTCCTCCGGCCGGGTCCGGGACCCGGCGACTCTCTATCTATGGTTGCTATAATAGATAATACTATTTTTACCATAAAAATTATAGCAATTTCGGCTCCAAAATCGGCCCATTCCCTGAAAAATATTTACAAAAAACCGAGGGGCCTGCGCCCTGCCCGCCGATGACAGGGAAAATGGTTTTGCAATAAACGGCCGGAGCGGGAGGGGCAATGGTAAAAAAACAGGGATTTTTGTGATATGCGAAGACGGGGCGAGGGCCGCCCGGCTCCCGGGAAAGGGGCCGCCGCAGGGGCGGAGTGAAGGGAGAGGCGGTCTATTTGCCGAAGAGCCTGCCGAAAAAGGACTTTTTCCCGGGGCTCCAGGGCTCCGGTTCGCCCGGGTCTATGGGCTCGTTGTTGATGAGCTTCAGCCCGTTTTCCACCAGCAGCCGGTCCGCGGCGGACTTGCGCCAGTGGGCCACCAGATACTCGTAGCCTGCGAACAGGCGGGACTCAAAATGCTTGCGCCGGTTGTCGGAGGCGGCAAAGGACACCCACCGAAGGGCGAGGAGCCGGTCGGCAAAGTCCTTGACGTCGTTGCCCCTGACGCCCATGATGCTGGGGACGTCTATCTCTATGAGGGCGCCCTGCCGGAGATAGCCTTCCAGTATGGAGGGGTCCCGTCTGTAGCGCTTGATGCGCTCGGGAGAGGCTATGATGGGCACGAAGCCCCCGGAGAGCAGGGAGTCAAACAAGGGGCCCAGCGTGTCGCAGACGTCGCAGTTCGGGTCGATGAGTATGTATCTGGTGCCGGCCATGGTGAGGGGCGCCCCGGACAGGACAGCCTTCGCCAGGTCAAAGACCGGCTTCACCGTATATCCGACGTGGAGGGTCAGCTCGGGAAACTCTATCCCGGCGTGGGCTTTCAGCTCTTCCAGACGCTCCGCGATGATCTCCAGAGCCCGGCCGGACTCCGTGCTGTCGATGGCCGGCGTGACGAACTGATGCCTCATACCCATGGAGTATTCCATGCGTATGACGGACAGGGATTCGTCCAGGCTGCCGGGGCCGTCCGGAGTGCCGTGGATGAGATGGGAATGAATGTCTGTAAGCTCTGCCATGCTCTATTTTTTACCGAATAACATATGCCAGAAGGACTTTTTGGACTGATGCCACTTCAGGGGCTCTTCGTTCTCTATGAGCCCGTTTTTGATCAAGGTCAGGCCGTTGTCTATGAGGAGCTTGTCCGCCAGGTCGCTGCTCCAGTGCTTGGATATATACTCGTAGCCCTTGAACATGCGGGACTCGGCGTGGGCCCTGTGGTTGTCGGAGGCCACAAAGGACACCCAGTTGTGGTCTATGAGCTCCCGGCAAAAGTTCTTGGTCTCGTCGCCGTAGCGGCCCATGAGGCTGGGAGCGTTGACCTGCAGCAGCACGCCCTTCTCCACGTATTCCTGCAGGATGGAAGGGTCCTTCTTGTAGTAGCCCATTCGTTCGGGATGGGCCAGTATGGGCACGTAGCCCGCCATCTGGAGCTGATAGAACATGTCCGACATGTTGTTGCTGTAGCCGCTGAAGAGAGGGCCTATGAGGATGTAGTCCGTGTCCCCCATGGTCAGCTTTTCCCCTTCGGTCTTCATGGCTCCCAGTATGTCAAAATCCGGGCCCAGCTCATAGCCGAGATACAGGGTCAGCTCGGGACATTCGGCCTTGCAGGTCTCCTTCAGGTGCTCCAGGAGCTCCTTCATCCGGGGGATGGCCTCCATCTCCGAACGGTCGTTCATATGAGGGGTGCAGAACTGATGCCGCATCCCCAGGTCATATTCCTCTTTGAGTATTTCCATGGATATGTGCTCATTGCGGGAGCCGTCGTCCACTCCCGGTATGACATGAGCATGCACGTCCACCATGTTGTTTACCATATTGTCTGTCCTTGCAAAAGGAGCGGCTTTCGCAAGCCGCTCCCACATCTCTTACTTTTTCTTCCGGCTGTCCTCGTCTGTGTAGGAGCTGTAAGAAGAATAATAGTAATACTTGGAGTAGTAGCCTCTCTTTGTCATAGGCAGCTTGTTCAGCACGTAGCCTACCAAAGGAGCGTTTACCGTCTTCATGGCGTCCAGAGCAAACTTCAGGCTGTTGCGCTTGGTCTGCTTGCAGGTCACCGTCATGATCATACCGTCCACGTAAGTCGCCACGATCTGCGAGTCCGAAATGAAGGTACAGGGCGAGGTGTCGTAGATGATGTAGTCGAACATGGTCTTCAGCTTCTCCAGCACCTCGATGTTGGCCTTGCTGGACAGGAACTCTGCGGGGTTGGGAGGCAGAGGACCGGTGGTCAGCAGGCTCAGGCCCGGGATACCCGACTCTCTGATGGCTTCCTCATAGGTGCAGAGGCCCTTCACCAGATTGGAGTAGCCGATGTTGTTCTTCAGGCCGAACCAGCGGGCGATGTTGGGCTTTCGCAGGTCGGCGTCCACCAGCAGCACTTTCTTGCCGTCCAGGGCCAATACGATGGCCAGGTTGACGGATATGGTACTCTTGCCCATCTTGGCGTCGGGGCCGGTGATGGCCAGCACCTTGTCGTTGGACTCATAGTGGGAGAAGAGCACGTTGTTCCTGAAGATCCTGAAGGGCTCCAGCAGCTGGTCCTTCTTGCTCATACCCAGCTGGGCTCTCTCGCCGGGAGCCAGCTCCACCAGAGGGATGCGGCCCAGACAGGGCAGAGTGGTGATCTTGTTGACGGTCTCGTCGTCATGTATGGCGTTGTCCAGATTGTCCACCACGTAGGCGGCCATGAGGCCGAAGATGAGACCCAGCAGGAAGAAGATAGCTACGTTCTTCCTGACGGAGGGCTCCACGGGGCGGAAGTTGGGGATGGCCTCGCTGAGGATGTAGCCCGAATTCAGGTTGGTCTCGGCGTTGATGCTCAGAGTGTAGTAGTTCTGAGTCAGCTGGGCCATGGTGTTCTGAAGTATCTTGTATCTTTCGGAGAGCTCCAGGAACTTGTCCATCTTGTCGGGCAGCACGGCGGCCTCGGCGTCCTTTTTGGAGTCCAGGGCGGTGAGAGTGGCCACTCTCTGGGTGAGCTCGGCAATGCTGGCCACCAGCTTGTTCTTCTCGGTCTTCAGGCTGGTCTTCACGGGGTTGTCCGCATAGGTGCGGCTGCTCTCCACGTAGCTGTTGCGGGTGTCGGCCAGCTTTTTCTCTTCAAACTTGATCTGCTCGTCGATGGCCGTGACCTCGGGGGAATCCGGCTGGAACTTCTGCAGCAGCTCGTTCTTCTGGGTGGTCAGGTTGTCTATACGGGTAAGTATAGCGGCAGCGGTGGGGTTGGTCTGATTGGCGCTGGTCACTTCCTTTTCGGGCTCAGCCTTGGAGGTGGCCTCCAGCGCCGCCAGAGATGCCTTGGCGCTCTCCAGCTCTATCTTCGCCTTTTCCAGCTCCGCGTCCACGCCGGAGCGGCGCTCCAGCAGCATGGCTATATCCCTGCCGTCCTCGGGCAGATAGATGCCTGTCTCCTTCTTGTAGCTGGCCAGCTCTTTTCTCACGCCTATGAGGTCCTTGGAGATGTTGTTCATCTCGTCCTCCACGTGGCTGATGGCCTGCTTGGTGAACTTGCGCTGCAGCTCTATGTCTCTGGCAAAATACACGTTGGCAATGTTGTTGGCAGTCTTGGCGGCCACTTCCGGATCCAGACACTTCACCTTGATGATGACGTAGTCGGCGTCGGTGGCGTTCTCCACGGAAGCCAGGTTGGGAGGACAGGTGAGAGAATTGAAGCCCTTTTGCTTCTCCTCATCCGTCAGCTCCTCAAAGGCCTGCTTCAGGGTGCCGTAGTCCTTGATGGCTTCGATATTGGCGGACAGGGACTTGCCGCTGGTGAGGGCCTGCAGGTTGGACAGCATGGACAGGTCGTAGCTGGCGCCTCTGGACGCCTGCTTCATCACCACCTTACAGGAGCTCTCGTATTTGACCGGCTGGCGGCCTACTCTGTAGATACCCAGCACTATGAACGCTACCAGGAATATGAGGACCACCGGCCACCGTCTCAGGAATATATCCCAAAAGTCCATGAAGACGAATTCGTCGGACTTGGAATCTACTATGATATTGTCTTTGCCGTATTTTTTCTCGTTTGAGGGTTCGTTGCTCATTCTATAGCCCTTCCTTTAATCCAGAACGTCATCCACGTCTCTTACAGTCCTGACCACGTTGCTCAGAGTGCTTATGACCGTCTTCCAATCAATGGCTCTGGTGCAGGGGACGAATACCACGTCGCCCGGACGGACGAAGGGGTTCTGGGTCATATCCTGGAGCTTGACGTATTTGTTGTAGTTGTACACCTTGGTGTCTTCCTCGGTGCCCTTGGGGCCGATGACGGCTATCTCGTTGTAGCGGGCCATGTTCTCCACGCCGCCGCCTGCCATGGCTATAGCCTCGGTGAGCCTGTAGGTCTCGCCCGGCTTGATCCTGAAGAAGCCCGGCTTCTTCACCCAGCCCACCACGGTGATGCCCAGATTGTACTCGGGCACTATGATGGTGGAGTTGTCCGCCAGGACTATGTTCTCCAGGGCGGCGCCTTCGCCGCCGGCAAGCACTGTCTGAGTGAAGTCCGCTATCTTCAGGGAGCCGTCGGGGGCGTACACCTTGACGTGGGCTATGTCCGCAGTCTCGGCAAAGCCGCCGGCAGCGGCTATGGCGGTGACCAGGTTGCCGGTCTTGCCGGCCAGTCTCTTGAAGCCCTGGTTCTTCACGGAGCCGATCACGTTGACGTTGACGGCGTTCTCCATATCTATGCGGATGATGTCGCCGTTCTTCAGCAGATAGTCGCTGGAAAGCACGTCGTCATAGGGGGTCTTATACAACGAGCCGTCCGTGGACTTGACCTCCACAAAGATGTCGCCGGCGCTCTGGAACTCGTCCAGCTTTTCCACTGAGGCAGCCCGGGCCACTATCTCGGCCAGGCCCATACCGGTCTTGAAGGTATATACGCCGCTCTTGGAAAAGGGGCCTATGACAAATACGTTGTCGTTGGTGGGGGTCTCTATGTTGACGTAGATCTCCGGGTTCTTCAGGCGCTTGGACAGCTTGTCTGTCAGCTCCGCCTTGATCTCCTCGAGAGTCTTGCCCTTAGCCACGATCTCGCCTGCCATGGGAAAAGAGACGGTGCCGTCGGGAGACACTCTGTAGTTGCCCGAGATATCATCCATTCCCACGACCGTGATGCTGAGCACGTCGTCTGCTCCCACGTTGTAGCCAAACAGCATACCCGGGAACAGCAGCAACGCCGCCAGCGCCGCAAAAAGCATTTTGATTGATTTGTGCATGCCGGTCTCCTGTACCAATATTCAACTTCATTATATAGTAAAACCCGAAAAAAGTCAAGCAAAATGGCCCCGCAGCCATTATTTCGGAGGTCTATTTATCCCCGCAAATTGTTGCGCCGGGGCCCGGGATGTGCTATAATATGAAAAACAGGGCCGGCGCCCTGCTATTTCAAGGTGAAAAATGACAGCTATTCTCATTCTTGCGGCCGCTCTTGCGGTCCTGGCCGGAGGCCGGGCGCGAGCCGCCTCCTATGACCCCACGGATTTCGGCGCCGTCGGAGACGGCAGGACCGACTGCACCGAGGCTTTTCAGAAGGCTCTGGACGCCGCCGGCGAAGCCAGATACGGCGTGGTGAAGGTGCCTGCGGGCAACTTTCTCTTCAGAGGCACCCTCAACCTGCCTACCGGCGTCACTCTGGAGGGCACCCGGACCTCGGTGCCTGCCAGCAACGGCCTGAGGGACAAGGGGCTCCCTCTGCCCACGGACGGCGGCTCCTGCCTGATGCCCTGCGCCTCCCGGGGCAACGAGGAGGGCGAGCCCTTCCTGACCATAGGCACCAACGGCACCGTGAAGGGCTTCGTGTTCTACTATCCCGAGCAGGAGCACGACGAGGTCCCGGCCCCCTACCCCTGGACCGTGGCCATGAGGGGCAAGAACCCCGCCCTGCTGGACTGCGAGCTCCTCAACTCCTACAACGGCATCGACGCGGCCAAAAACGAGCGGGCCCTGGTGCGCAACATCTCCGGCCAGCCCATCCGCAGAGGCATCTTCACGGACGAGATATACGACATAGGCCGGTGGGAAAACATCCACTGGAACCCCTGGTACAGCATGAACACCAAGCTGTGGAAATGGCAGCTGGAAAACGGCGAAGCCTTTATCTTCGGCCGCAGCGACTGGCACTACGCGGTGAACTGCTTCTGCTACGGCTACAAGATAGGCTACAAGTTCATCAAGACCCCCACGGGCACCTGCAACGGCAACTTCCTGGGTCTGGGGGCCGACGGCTGCAACGTGTCGGTGTATATAGAGCAGTGCAACCCCATGGGCCTGCTGTTCACCAACGGCGAATTCGTGGCCATGTTCGGCAAGGACCCGGTGATGGTGAAGGCCAGCGCAGCCAACAAGGGCGGCGTGGCCATGTTTGACAACTGCGCCTTCTGGGGCCCCTGCGACTCCAACGCCCGTATCAAGGCGGGCTCCTTCACCTTCAACAACTGCAACTTCGTGGACTATGACTGCCACGACCTGGGGACCCCGTCTCTGGACGTCTCCGGCGGCGACGTGATAGTGTCCGGCTGCCGGTTCCAGCACAAGGGGCAGGCGGTCCGGCTCTCCGAGGGCGCCGAGGCCCTGATCTTCAAGGACAACGTGCTGAAGACGGACCGGGTGATAGCCAATTCCTCCTCCGCTCAGGTCATCGAAAAGGACAACGTCATACTGAAATAAAACTCCCGGGGGCGTCCGCAAAAATATTTGCCGCGGACGTCCCCGGAGGGCTTTGGTATGCTATAATAGAAGCAGAAATACACTCAAGGAGACCATTATGAAGCTGAAAATATTCGCAGCGACTCTCATCCTGGCCCTGTTTGCGGCAGCCGCCATGGCCGTGGAATTCAACGTGAAGGACTATGGCGCCGTAGGCGACGGCAAGACCGACAACACAGCGGCCTTCCAGAAGGCTCTGGACGACGCCGGCAAGGCTCTGTACGGCACTGTGGTGGTGGACAACGGCAACTACCTGTTCAAGGGCCACCTGAAGATGCCCGTAGGCGTGACCCTCAAGGGCACCCGCGCCTCCGTGCCCGCCAACAACGGCATCCGGGACAAGGGCCTGCCCCTGCCCACCGAAGGCGGCTCCACCCTCATGCCCACCGAAAACAGAGGCAAGGAGAACGGCGACCCCTTTATCCTGATGGACACCAACTGCACCGTGCAGGGCTTCGTGTTCTACTATCCCGAGCAGGAGACCGAAAAGACTCCGGCCGCCTATCCCTGGACAGTGGCCATGAGAGGCAAGAACCCCGCTCTGCTGGACTGCGAGCTCCTCAACTCCTACAACGGCATCGACGCCTCCCAGAATGAGCGCCAGCTGGTGCGCAACATCTCCGGCCAGCCTCTGCGCAGAGGCATCTTCACCGACGAGATCTACGACATCGGCCGCTGGGAAAACATCCACTGGAACCCCTGGTACAGCATGAAGGGCGACCTGTGGGACTTCCAGCTGACCAAGGGCGAAGGCTTTATCCTGGGCAAGAGCGACTGGCACTACGTGTTCAACACCTTTGCCTACGGCTACGCCATCGGCTACCGCTTCATTGACAACGGACACGGCACCACCAACGGCCAGCTCATGGGCGCCGCTGCCGACGGCTGCAACACCTCGGTGCAGGTGGACGCCGCCAGCGGTCTGGGCGTGCTGATCACCAACGGCCAGTTCGTGGCCATGTTCAAGGATGACCCGGTCATGGTGCGCATCAAGGACACCAACAAGGGCGCCGTCATGTTTCAGAACTGCTCCTTCTGGGGCCCCTGCAAGAGCAACGTGGTCATGGAAGGCGGCGAGCTGACCCTGCAGAACTGCAACTTCGTCAACTGGGCGGACAACAGCCCCTCCGTGGACCTGAGAGCCGGCAACGCCATCATAGACGCCTGCCGCTTCCAGTCCTCCGGCATCCCCGTTCAGGTGAGCGGCACCTGCAAGGCCCTCATCTTCTCGGACAACATCATAAAGAGCGGCAAGCGCATCAGAAGCTCCATCAAGACCACCATCAAGGACATCAACAACATCTACGGCCTGGCCAATTAGGGACAGGCGGCAAGGCGGGGCCCCCGGGCCCCGTTTTTTTCGTCCGGGAGGCCCCCTTTGCCCGGGAACAAGAAGTGTGCTATAATATATATAGCAAGTTCACAAGAGGAAGGACCCATGTCGGAAGACGCCAACAAAAAGCCAGCCTACGGCGGACAGGCAGTCATAGAAGGGGTGATGATGAGAGGCAGATCTCATTTCGCCATAGCCTGCAGACGCGCAAACGGAGAGATCAGGACCACCCTGGAGCCGGTGCAGAACTATCTGGGAGGCATCGGCAGCTACCGCACTCCCTTTGTGCGGGGCGTCATCGCCCTCATAGACAGCATGTATCTGGGCATGAAGAGCCTCTTCTGGTCCAGCGATATAGCCATGACGGACCAGATGGAGGAGGAAGCCCGGCAGCGGGAAGAGGAGCTGGCAGGCTCCGGCGACCGGGAGCTGTCTCCCAAAGAAGCCAAAAGGAGAGAGCGCCTGCTCCGGGAGCAGCAAAAGGCCAAGAGCCAGCTGGACAGCGCCCAGGGCAAGGCCAACGGCATCCTCATAGGCGCCTCGGCCTTTGTGGGCATGGCGGTGGCTGTGGCCCTCTTTATGCTGGTGCCCATATACCTCAGCGGCTTTGTGACCAACACCCTGCTGCGCATACCTTCCGCCAACAAGTGGGCCTTTTCTCTGGTGGAGGGCTTTTTCAAGCTGCTGATATTCTTTCTCTACGTGTACAGCATCTCCTTTATGCCGGACGTGAGGAGGATATTTTCCTATCACGGAGCGGAGCACAAGACCATCAACGCCTTCGAGGCCGGGGAGGAGCTGACCCCCGACAGGGTCCGGGGCTACTCCCGCATACACACCCGCTGCGGCACCAGCTTCATACTCATAGTCATAGCGGTGACCATCATAGTATTTTGCTTCGTCCCCAACGAAAACAAGCTGCTGCGGTTCGCCCTCAAGCTGCTGGCCCTGCCTTTGGTGGCCGGCATCTCCTATGAGATCATCAAGCTGTCGGCCAGATTCCCCTGCTCGGTGTTTACACGGGTGTTTTTGTCCCCGGGCCTGCTGATGCAGCGTATCACCACCCGGGAGCCGGAGGACGCCATGCTGGAGTGCGCCATAGCCTCCCTGAAGCTGGTGGTGGACAAGGACAGGGAAGAAGCCGAAGGAGCCGGCGGGGAGGCAGCAGCTGACGGCGGCGGCCCGGAAGACGCCCCGGCGGAAGCCGGCAGCGGAGGCGCGGACACATGAGACTGCGGCTGCTCCTCCCTATCCTGCTGGCCGTACTGACGGCCTGCGGAGCCACGGCCGGGGATATGACCTACGTGCTGGTGACCTTCAGAGACACTCCCCTGGGGGTCATCAACGCCGAGAAGACCGGCGATTTTGCCGAGCTGACAGCCAGATCCGCCACGGGCCTGATGAACAGCCGCACCGCAGGCAGGACCTGCTTTCAGAACGTGGCTGCCACCATCGCCGCCGGCAGGAGGGTCAGCGTGTATCCGGAGAAGAGCAAGCCGGCCCCCATCGAATACTATCTGAAGACCCCTCCCGTATCCCCTGCTGCCCTGGCGGGCCATCCCTATTTTTCCAGCGGCTGCATAGCCGAGCAAAACGAACGGCTGCTGGGGGAGGCCGCGGACGGAATGTATCTCAGAGCCACCGGCAGGCCTATCCCTCCGGGAGCCATGGTGAACCCGGGAGCGGAACGGCTGGCCCGCACTGAGCAGAGCATAGACCCGGCGGCGCAGCCCGGGCTCCTGGCGGACACGCTGCAGGACGGAGGCGTGAAGATCGCTCTCTACGGCTGCAGCAGCTTTGACGGCCGCGGGCCATATGCCCGGCTGCCCTACCGGCCCTCCTATCTGCTGGGCTGCGGTTCCGACGGCCTGGTCACGGGAGAACACAGCGACTGCCTGAGCGCGGACAGACAGGGCCCCCTGGGCCTGACCACCGATTATGACGACATAGTCGCCCGGGTGTCCCGGGCCCGGGGAACGACCTTTGTGGTGGTGGAGGCCGGAGACCTGCTGCGGCTGACCGCCGAAAAGAGCCTGTACAGCCCCGGCAGATACAAGGTCGCCCTGACGAAGACCCGCCGCAGGCTCTACGATTTTTTGGCGGACCTGGACCGGGCTCTGAGGGGATCGGGAAATACCTACAGGGTGTGCGCCCTTTCCCTGGAGCAGTCGGGCCAGACCGGAGCCCTGCTCCCGGTGCTCATATACGGCTCGGACATCAAATCTGAATGCCTGCTCACCTCCCGGAGCACCAAGCGGCCCGGCATCATAGCCTGCGTGGACGTGACTCAGGACGTCTTTTCGTTTTTCGGCATAGACTGCCCCACCGCGGGCTTTGCTCCGGAAGTATGCCCCGGGGACGCGGACACCCTGACCAAAGAGGCCAACAGGATGCTGCTGACCTACAGGGCCCGGCCCACGGTGGTGATCATATTCGTGACCCTGACGGGCATATGCGCCCTCAGCCTGCTCACGTGCCTGATATTTTACCGGCGGCTGCCGGAGCAGATAAGGAGCCTGGTCAAGACCCTCACCATAGCGGTGATGCTCATACCCCTCGGGGTGTTCGTGTCGCCTGCCCTGAACGTCTATTCCCTGGAGAAGACGGGCCTCTTTTACCTGCTCTTTGCCCTGGCAGGCAGCCTGCTGCTGAGACGGCTGTCCACGGACAAGATCATCCTCACGGTGTGCTCCGTCACCTCCCTGGTCATCATGGCCGACACTCTCACGGGCTCCTGGCTCAGCAAGCGGAGCCTGCTGAGCTATGACCCCATGGTGGGAGCCAGATTTTACGGCCTGGGCAACGAATACGCGGGGATACTGCTGGCCTGCAGCATGCTGACCATCTATATGCTGTGGCAGCGTTTTGCCCGGGTCCGGGCCTTTGCGGTGCCGGTGGCTGCGGCGGCCCTGGCGGTGATAATGACCATAGGCCTGCCCGGGGCGGGGACCAATTTCGGAGGCATGGTGGCGGCCATACTGGGCTTTGCCTGCGCCGGCGTCATGTCCGTGTCCCTGAAGCCCGACCTGAAGACTGTCATAGGAGGCGTCATCTGCGCCCTGGCGCTGGTGCCCCTGATGATATATCTCAACGTACAGGACCCCCAGAGCCACATAGGCAGGTTTTTCAGCGTGGCCATGCAGGGCGACAGCGCCTTGGTGCTGACCACCGTCACCCGCAAGCTGGCCATGAACATCACCCTCATTCAGGCCTCCCGCTGGGTGTGGGTGCTGATCAGCTGTCTGGTGTTTCTCATAGTCATACTCTTCAACCCCAGAGGCCTCACCCGGCAGCTCTTTGACGGCCGCCGCATACTGAACGCGGGCTTTTGCGGCCTCATCTTCGGCCTCACCGTGGGCTTTGCGGTGAACGACTCGGGAGTGGTGATGATGGCCACAGGCATCATGTATCTCACCTACGCCCTGGCCCTGCTGCTGCTGAAGACAGCCGAAGAGGAAGCCCCCGGGGCCTGACCAACGCAAAAAAAGAGCGGAAAGCCGTGCGCTTTCCGCTTTTTTGGAGCCCAGAACGAGATTCGAACCCGTGACCTCCTCATTACCAATGAGGTGCGCTACCACTGCGCCATCTGGGCAAAACAAGGCGCCTGCAGGCGCCTTATATGGTGGAGAGTGTTGGATTTGAACCAACGTAGGCGTTGCCAACAGATTTACAGTCTGCCCCCTTTAACCACTCGGGCAACTCTCCATATCACTGGAGCCGACGATGGGACTCGAACCCGCAACCTGAGGTTTACAAAACCCCTGCTCTGCCAATTGAGCTACATCGGCAGGTCACAGCCACACCGTGTCTGACAATATATATTATACCCTATCCGTTTTTTCTTGTCAAGCGATAAGGAGGGCTTTTTCAAAATACTTGCCGGGGGCTCCGGGCCGGGCCCGCCGGCGGTGGACTTTTTGGCAGGTTTGATATATAATATATCTGTATAATCTTGAAAAAGGAGCCCCGACTTGGAAAGAGCAAAAAGACTTGAGACCATCCCCCCCTATCTCTTCGGTGAGATCTCGCGAATGAAAGCAAAGGCCATCGCAGAAGGCAAGGACCTGATCGACCTGGGCATAGGCGACCCCGATCTGCCCACCCCGGCGCCCATCATCGACGCCCTTTGCGAGGCGGCCCGGAACCCTGTGACCCACCGCTACGACGAGACCGAGGCGGGCTGGCCCGACTTTCTCGCCGCCGTGCAGAGATACTACCGGAGACGCTTTGGCGTGGAAATAGACACCGGCTCCGAGGCTATGCTGCTCATAGGCTCCAAGGACGGACTGGCCCACGTGGTGTGGGCTATGGTGGACCCGGGCGACGTGGTGCTGTGCCCCGACCCCGGCTACACGGTGGTGAAGGTCAACTCCATGATGGCAGGCGCCGAGATCTACAGCATGCCCCTGCTGGAGGAGAACGGCTTCCTCCCCGACTTTGACGCCATTCCCGGGGACGTGGCCCGGCGGGCCAAGCTCATGTATCTCAACTATCCCAACAACCCCACCGGCGCCGTGTGCGACCCGGCCTTCTATCAGAAGGCGGTGGACTTTGCCCGCAAGTATGACGTGGCGGTGGTCAGCGACATAGCCTACGCCGAGGTGACCTACGACGGCTACGAGGCCCCCTCCATGCTGCAGTGCGAAGGCGCCAAGGACGTGGTGATAGAGCTGCACTCCCTGTCCAAGACCTACAACATGACCGGCTGGCGCATAGGCTTTGCCGCCGGCGCCCCCCAGCTCATAGCAGCCCTGAACAAGCTGAAGAGCAACATGGACTCCAGGCAGTTCCCCGCCATCGATATAGCGGCTGCCTACGCCCTGGACCACGTGACCAACAGTGAGACCCTGGCCGTGTACAAAGAGAGACGGGACATACTGGTCAAGGGCCTCAGAGACCTGGGCTGGAACGTGCCCTGCCCCAAGGGCTCCCTCTACGTGTGGGCCCGGGTGCCCGAGGGCTACACCTCCGCCGACTTTGTCAAAAAGCTGCTGACCGAGGCCGGCGTGCTGGTGATACCCGGCAACGGCTACGGACCTCACGGGGAAGGCTACGTGAGAATGTCCCTGACGGTGGCGGGCGACGTACACGGCAGCCTGATCAAAGAGTTCATACGACGCATCAAAGCCGCCGGCATATTCTGACGAGGACCTTATCCCCGGAGGCAGGCGCCTTCGGGGATATATGATACACTATGGCAGACGACATCGAGATCTATCACCACTACGACAAAATAGCCCTGTACACCTATGCCGACGAAACGGCCTGGGAGTTCTGCTCCACCATGGGCTGCCACCTGGCCGGCACGACGGAGCCCTCCCCGGAAGACTGGCTGAAGGTGATCGGCATTGCAGACGAAGGACTGGAGAAATACTATGACCACGAGGACCTGGAAGAAGTGCGCATACTGCTGCGGCACGTGGCCCGGGCCGAAAGAGGCTTTTTGCTGAAAAGGCCCGTCCCGGGCATGACCGACACCGAGCTCACGGGAGCCCTGGCCGCCGGCGAGACCGGCGAAGAGGAAGTGATGGACGCCCTGGGCAGCGCCTTCGAGCCGGACGTGAATCTGGACTACTTTCTGCTGCTCACCGACGGCGTATCCGCAGAGGACAAAGACAAGGCCCTGCGGCGGGCCAAAACCTGCGCGAGGCTGGCCAAGTATTACTTTGGCGAAGACGCCATATACAACGACATCCTCGCCGCCTACGGCACCTGCCTCATATATCTGGGCAACGTCAAAAAGGCCACGGCTATGTTTGACACCATCTTTGAGGGAGACGAGATGAACCTGAGGAGCATGGTGGCCGTCTGCGACGCTCTGGAAAAGACGGAGCACAGTGAGCTGTACAAAAAGTATATGAGAGAAGCCATCAATACCGCCATGGCTCTGGAAAACGAGGAGATAGCGGCAGGTCTCATCGACATATTCACCTCCGTATTTCCCGACGAGAACGCCGAAGACTTTTTCCCCGACGTGCAGACCATGACGGAGATCATGGAAATGCGCTCTCCGGACGTGCAAAAGACCATCTGGAACAACGTGCAGGAGATGCACCCCCGGGATATGGAACGCCTCATAGAGGAGGAAGGCACGGCGGAGGAGCTGGACAGGCTGTTTGAGCACATCACCTGCCACGTGCGGATATGCTCCATGATCGCCGCCAAAACGGAGCCCGTGTACAGCGACTATCTGGAGCTCGCCAAGACAGAGGCCTCCGAGCACAAGCGGCTCCACACCCTGATAGAAAAATACAGGGACCGGCTGAAGTAAGCCCTGCGCAGGCAGCAAGCCTGCGCATTCTTTTTTTTGTCATCCCCGCGTCTATCCCCGATAGCGCGCGGGCGCGCTGCGGCAAGCGCAGCGCCCCCGCGTCATCTCGGCGGCCGATCCAGACGTCATCTCGGCGGTTTTCCCCCAGGGAAAACCGGTAATTCGGGGCCCCCACGAATAAAGGTATTCGTGGGGTGAATAAGATATCCCCTTCAAACTGTCGGAAAGGCCACGGCACAGCATCATATTCACCGCCGGGAGAAAGTCTGTTTTGTCCCGTTGGGCCGGTCCGCAGCCGGGGCTCGCGGTTCTGTTGCAGGGGATTTCTTACCGCCTCTTACAGAGGCGCCGAAATGACGTTGTGTTTGAACGGGACAAGAGGCGGCTGGTGGGAGGGACCGTATCGCGGGGCAGACAAGAGGTGTAGTCGAGCGCTTTTTGTCCCGTTGGGCCGGTCCGCAGCCGGGGCTCGCGGTTCTTTCTCAGGGGATCTCTTACCGGTGAGGGCTTACGGAGCCCTCACCGCCGGGATGACGTCATTATTGAACGGGACAAGAGAGACGCCGGGATGACGTCATTATCGAACGGGACAAGAGAGGCCCGAAATGACGCGTAATGATCGGCGCGCTGCCGGGGCGCATTTGATTTTTGGCGGCATATATGTTATTATTATTTATGCATCTATTTCATTGGGATCGGGCATGATAAAAAATACTATACTCGAAGCCATCGGGCGCACGCCCATCATCAGGCTTCAGCACACAGGGGACCCGGACGGGGCCGAGATACTGGTCAAATTTGAGGGTCTGAACGTAGGCGGCTCCATCAAGACACGCACGGCTTACGCCATGATATGCGACGCGGAGCGGCGGGGCATCATCGGACCGGACACCGTCATCGTGGAGCCCACCTCGGGCAATCAGGGGATCGGTCTGGCTCTGGTGGGCGCTGTCAGAGGCTACAGGGTAAAGATCATCATGCCCGACTCCGTCAGCGTGGAGCGCCGCAAGCTGGTGGAGCACTACGGCGCCGAGGTGATCCTGGTCCACGACGCGGGGAGCATAGGCGAGTGCATCGACGAATGCGTGCGTCTGGCCCTGGCCATGCGGGATGAGGACCCCCGGGTGTTCGTGCCCCAGCAATTCGAAAATCCTGCCAACACCGACATCCAGCGCAGTGTCACCGCCCGGGAGATACTGGAGGACGTAGGCGGGCCCATCCACGGCTTCTGCTCCGGCATAGGCACCGGCGGCACCATCACGGGCATCGGCGAGGCCCTGAAGGCGGCCAATCCCCACATCACCATCTGGGCGGTGGAGCCCGAAAACGCGGCCATCCTCTCCGGAGGCTCCATAGGCACCCACGTGCAGATGGGTATAGGCGACGGCCTCATACCCCCTATCCTCAACACGTCCATCTATGACGACGTGTGCATCATCAAAGACGAAGAAGCCATCCGCATATCCAAGGAACTGGCCAGCCGGGAAGGCATTCTGTGCGGCATCAGCAGCGGCACCAACGTGGCCGCCGCCATCAAGCTGGCCCGCCGGCTGGGCAAGGGCAAGACCGTGGTCACGGTGCTGCCCGACACTGCCGAGCGCTACTTCTCCACTCCCCTCTTCGACTGATACAGGCAGTCTATGCCGCTGTAGTATCCCGCAGAGGCCGGATTTTTCCCTGACACCTCCAGCCTCAGGCGGACCGTCTCGTCCCGGGGGACCACGGTCCCCAGAGGCACCTCTCTGCGCTCCACTCCCGGAGTATAGCAGTCCTCCTCCTTCAGCAGAGTCCCGTCGGCGTATATCTTCAATATGCCGTAGTCCGGGGCTGTGGTGAGCCACACTGTCAGGTCAAAGGCCTCCCCCGGCTCCGCCGGCAGCAGATATTCCACCATATCGCCGGGCTTCTCCCCTTTCACGAAGAGATGGCCGTCTGCGGACCAATAGGGCCCGAAGCCCTTCATGTCCTGCCACCCGGCCTGAAACGGGCCGTCGCTGCGCTCGTATGCCAGAGCCTCTCCCTCATGATAGCCCGGGGCGTTTTCCGGTCTGAACCAGTCCAGCACAAAGGGGTCTTCGTCGGCCAGTATGGTCAGGAAATGCCTGCCCGCCGGCAGCTCCGCATTCTCAAAGGGCTGCACCGTCTCCGGGGTCTTTGCGTCTATCCGGGCCACGTATTTGCCGTCTATGACAGCCCGGGCCTTCCCCATGATCCGCAGGGTCACTCCCGAGGACAGCCCCGACCGGTAATAGACGGCGAAGCAGGTGGCTCTCACCCCCTCGCTGCGGCTCAGCTCAAAGGGCCTGCCGTAGTCTCCTATGATCTCGCAGCCCGCCGCGCCTGCGTCCTCCGCCTCTATGACCCCCGGGTCTCCCGGCGCATGGGGCAGCCAGCCGCCTTCGTGGGCTATGTTCCAGCTGACCCCCGGCTCCGCGTAAAAGCAGGTGACCCCGGCGTATTCGGCGGGCTCCGAGTTGCCGGCTCCCCGCTCTATGTCAAAGACTATCTCCCGTTCAAAGAACACCGAGTCCCCGGTGTAGAGGCGATACATGCTGCATCTGCCCACGCTCTCCGCCAGATAGGTGCAGCCGTAAAGGGGCAGCGACCTTTCCTCGCCGCTGTAATACCAGCCGCCTCCAAAGCAGTCCTCCGTGCCGGTGCCGTTGTAAAAGGAGCCGTCCCTGCCGTCTATCCGGGCTATCTCGTCCCCCTCCAGGCAGGCCAGGCCGCTGCGGCAGTCGGTATAGAGCCCCGTGGATATCAGCCGTCCCCTGCCCTTCACGTTCAGCAGGTCAAAGGGCTTCTGGTCCTTCGAGGCGGGCTTCCGCCTGTTCCACAGGCCGTAAAAGAGGCCGGCGCCCTCCGGGAAGTCTCTCTGCTCCGTCCATATCTCCACGGTGAGCCGGGCCTCCCTGCGGCCCTTGTTGTCCACCGACAGGCTCCACTCCCGGGCAAAGGGCATAGGGGCCCAGCAATAGTACTCTCCATTGTCGCTGCCGAAAAGCAGGCTCCTGACGCCTCCCCTGCCAAAGCCGTCCAGAAAGAAGTCCCCCATGGGGGCAAACACGGTCTCTATGCCGTCGGTCCGGGTCTTCAGCCACAGGCTCCTGTAAGAGAGCTCCTCGGCCTCCTCCACCCGGATCTTCAGGCCCGCCACCCTGCCGGGGCCGGCTTCGGCAAATACGTCCGTCACGGCTCCCGGGGCCGCGGTGACCGTCTTCACCGTCCGGGCCGCCCGGGACAGGCCGCCGGGGCATTCCCCGGGCCGCATAAGCGCCTCCGCCGCCTGCTCCAGCTCCCGCCTGTAGTCCGGGCTGTCAAAGGTCTCGACCTCTGCGCCGGCGGGATACAGCTGATAATTGAAGTGATAAAAGAAGATGGGCTTCGAGCAGCTGATGACGCAGCGCTCCCGGAAAGGGATAGGGGCGCAGGTCACCACGCCGCCCATGGCGGTCTCGCTCAGGCCCTTGATAAAGGGATACACGCTGCCGTCCCCAAAGGCCCGGTAGTTGGGCGCCGAAATGGCCTTGCGGCCGTCTATCTCTATCTCAAAATCGGCGTCGAGGCCGCTCCACACGGGGAACCAGATACGCTTCACGGCCCCGGGCCCCCGCTGGTCAAAGACCACCCAGCGGCCCTTTTCTTCCCTCACTGTGCTGTAGAGGCCGTCAAAGCCGTCGTTGTTGCCGCCGGTGCGGTCATAGCTGGAAAAGAGGCGGCTCTCGGCGCCGCCCAGCAGAGGCAGCAGCTCCGGGTCCCACAGCTCCCGGGGGCTCCCCGCGGGCGCTCCGGCGGCAGACAGGGCTGCCGGCAGGACGCAGGCTATGAGCAGCATGAGCAAAAGTCCCGGGAGCAGTCTCCCGGCGGCCGGGCGTCGGTCTTGATACATAACAGGTGTTCCTCCTTGGAGCATATCCGTCTTCATTATATCAGTTATGCCGGCCCGGATAGCCGGGGAGGCAAAAAAAAGGACGCCGGAAGTCTTCTTCCGGCGCTCCGGGCGTCAAAATACAAAGCTCTGTTCAAAGCTCCCTATGCTGAAGGTGACGCTCCGCTCGCCCTCCGGGGCCTCCCACACAGCGTCAAACACGGAGGCTCCCATGCTGTCCGTGGTGTGCCTCAGCCGGCCGGTGACTCCGCCCTCCAGCTTCACGAACACGGGGGAATATATCATGGGGTGCCCCGCCTTGTCCAGCAGTCTGAAATACACCCGGGATATCTTCCGCTCCGGGTCGTAGTAGGACACCTTGCACTCCGCCTTGTCCAGAGGAGCCGCGGACACCTCCACGGGCCAGGAATACCTGACTCCGTCATACACAAAGCCCACGGTCCCCCGGGAGGACACGGAGCAGGTGCGCAGCATATTGTCCGTCAGGGTGTAGCCTATGCCGCCTCCGGTGCCCCAGACCAGCCGGTCCGGGTCCGCGTCGTCGGGCAGGGGCAGGCTGTACACCTGATCCGCCCGATACACAGTGCCCGCCAGCCCCGGGTCAAAGTCTATGGGGGTCCCCCGGTAGTCCGACAGCACGGTGAGGCAGTCCGCCACCGCCCTCTCGGTCCTTTCGGAGGGGGAATTCAGCACCAGACCGAACACGGACAGAGCCGTGGAGCCGCCGCCGTCCAGATTCATGGCGTCCCGGGCCCCGGCGGCTATCATCAGCGCCGCCAGCTCGCTCAGGGTGGCTCCCTGAGAATGCTTTTGCCTGCCGTCCACGGTCATGATGATGAGGGTCTTGCGGTCTGCCGAGAAGCCTACGGCGCTGCGGGGAGCCCTCCCCTTCAGTATGTCCGCCTTGAAGCCTTCCCGCTCCCCGGTGACGAACACGGCGCCGTTGCGCACCAGCTGAGGGCCGCCGCCCACGGCGTTGACCACTCCGCTCCATTCGTCCGACAGGCCCAGGGTCAGGGTCACGGTATCCCCGGCGTGGAGAGCCTCGCAGAGCCGGGTCCCCAGCTCGCCTCCGGCGGACAGCACAAAGCAGCCCTTGGGTATGGGGGTATTCACCGAGGAAGGTCGCACCTCCAGGACCTGCAGACTTCTGCCGCTGACCAGATGCAGGGCGCCGTCCCCGTCCTCGGGCTTCAGCACCGCGTCCGCCGCCGCGTATTTGCTGCGGGTGGTGGGCCCCATATGGCCGGTGTAGAGTATCCTCTCCCCCTGATTGCGGGCCCTGTCTATGCCGGTGACGTCCAGCCTCTCCCCGGAGGCGGTGATGATACAGCCGTTGAACTCCGGCACGCCCATATATATTTTGTTTCCGGCGTCAAAGCCTATGACGGTCCGGCCGTAGCCCGGCTCGCTCAGCAGCTCCCCGTCCCTCAGACACAGGTTCAGGGGGTCTCTGAAGCCGTTCATGATAAAGTAGTCGGCGTTGACGCCCACCACGGCGGAGCCGGTCATACTGCTGACGCCCTGTCTGCCCGTAGAGGACACGGTCTCGTCCCCCAGAGCCGTCTTCACGTGTATATCCGGGCGGCTCAGGTCCACCCGCACCGTGTTCACCACCAGGGGGTTTGTCCCGGTGGTCACGGTCTGCTCCAGGGTCACCCCCGGCACTATGGTCTTTTGGGGCCCGGCAAAGGCCGCCGCCGTCAGAGTGAGCAGCAGGGCCGTCAGGCACAGCATCCTCTTCATTTTGCTTCCCGGGCCTCCTTTCTCAATACGGGGGTGGGCTTTTTGATATACATGGGGACCAGCAGGGCCGGGTCGTCGCTGTCGCCGGCCTCCAGCCTCTCCAGAGCCAGAGCGTTCACGGACATGCCCCGGACAAAGTCGCACACCTTGTCAGCAAAGCCTGCCCGGGCCCCCAGGGCCGCCTCTATCTGCTCCCGGTGCTTCCGGCAGCCGGAGCCGACGAACACCACTTCCTCCGGTCTCTCCGCGAGACGGGGCAGCAGGCCGCCTATGGCTTCTATCCTGTAGTCCTCCTGCTCCCGCAGGCCGCTGTCAAAGAGGCACCAGTACACCTCGTCCGCCCGGGCGTAGATCATGGAGCACACCAGAGTCCCCGGCCGCGCATAGCCAACGTTTTTCGCCAGAGCCTTCAGGGTGGGCACTCCCGCCACGGGTATGCCCATGGCAAAGGCCAGGGTCTTGGCGCAGGTGATGCCTATACGCAGGCCCGTGAAGGACCCGGGGCCCAGGGACACTCCTACGCCTCCTATGTCCCCCATCTCCAGACCGGAGCCGTGGACCAGCTCCTCTATGCCGGGGGTCAGGCGCCTCAGCAGGCCCATGTTGTGGGCAAAATGGTATTCGGCCAGGACCTCCGGGCCGTCCGACAGGCACACGGAGGATATGCCGGCCGAGGATTCTATTCCCAATACTATCATGACTGCAGGTATTCCTCTTTTATAGTGTCAAAAAAGCTCTCCGGGAGATAGTCCGAGGCAAAGGTGATGCGCCTCTCCTCATCCCCCAGTATCTCAAAGCGAAGGGCTATATGCCCTTCGGGCAGGGCCTCAAAGCGCTCGCTCCACTCCACCGCCGTGACGGCTTCGGACCGGACGTATTCCTCCAGGCCCAGATCGTCTATATCCTCCTGCCCCTCCAGCCTGTAGAGGTCCGCGTGGCACAGCCTCCTGTCTCCGGAGTGCTCGTGGATCAGGGTGAAGGTGGGCGAATGGACGTCTTCTCCTATACCCAGGCCCCGGGCCAGCCCCTTGGTAAAGGTGGTCTTGCCGGCTCCCATCCCTCCGAAATAGAGGATCAGGGTCCCGGGCTCCAGATGCCGGGCAAATATCTCCCCCAGACGCATGCTGTCCGCGGGACTGTGTGTGATCATTTCCATGGGCTCTCTTCCGTAAAATGCTGCCAGCCCTCCGGCAGGCCTCCCGGCCGGCCGGTCAGCTCCGCCTTCGCCGGGCCGGCGGTCATGACGCCCAGCCTGTGGCAGGGCACTCCATGCTCCTTCATGACGTCTGCTATCCTGCCCCGGTCCTCCGGGGCCGCTGTGACCAGCAGACCGTAATCCTCACCGCCGGCAAGAGCCAGCCTCAGGGGGTCCTCCCCCGTGTCCCGGCAGTATTCCAGCAGGGGCTCCCACAAGGGGATAAGCTCCTCCTCCAGCCGGGCTCCCAGGCCCGAGGCGGCGCAGATGGCCCCCAGGTCCTTGGAGATGCCGTCGGAGGCGTCCATCATGGCGTGGGCCAGGTCCGCTATGAGGGGGGAGCACGTCACCGGCTCCGGCAGCAGATGCTTTTTCACCGGCTCCGGCCAGCGCTCCAGGGCTGCCTTCCGGCCCAGTCGGGTCAGGGCTCCCAGTCCCGCCGCCGAGGCCCCGGGGGTGCCGCAGTAGAGTATGTCGTCTCCCTCCCGGGCTCCCGACCGGAACACGGGCCTGCGGGCAGTGCCCGTGACAGTGATGCTGATGACTATGCTGCCCGACCTGACCGTGTCCCCGCCGCATATGACGGCGCCGCAGGGGCCCAGACAGTCGCTCATGCCTTTGTAGAGCTCCTCCAGAAAGGCCGCGTCCGCCTCCGGCAGTCCCACGGACACAAAGGCCCAGCGGGGCTCGCCGCCCATGGCGGCCACGTCGCTGACGTTCACCGCGGCAGCCTTCCGGCCCAGCTCCCGGGGAGTAGCGTATTCCATCAGGAAATGGGTGCCCTCGCAGAGCATGTCGCAGGTGGTCACCAGAGACAGGCCCCCGGGGCCGGGATATACGGCGCAGTCGTCGCCTATGCCATACAGGTCTCCCTGCCGGCCTTCCGCGCCGTAGCGGGCCGCTATGCCTATGAGCTCTTCTTCTCTCTGCATGGTTCTTCTCCTTCGGGCCCGGCGTCATACATGGCCAGCGCGTTGTCCACCGGGGTGTTGTCCTGCAGCATGTGGGTGGGCGCCAGGGCGTAGCCCCGGCCGTAGGTCCGGACCGTGTCCCGGCATATTTCGCGGACCTGTGCGGGAGTGGCCTCCGCCAGCATGGCTGTGGAGATGCTCCCGTGAAAGGCCAGCCGCGGAGCAAACCGGTCCCTCAGGTATCGGGGGCTCATGTCCGCCGCCTCCGGCTGCAGGGTGTCCACCACGTCCACTCCCATATCTATGAATGCTTCGAAGGCCCAGGACGAAGAGCCGCAGCTGTGCATCATCACGGCTGCTCCCGCCTCCCGGGCCGCGTCTATAAACGGCTGATGTCTGGGCCTGATATGCCTCTCAAACAGCTCCGGGCTTATGAGGGGCGCGTGCTGGGTGCCCAGGTCCTCTCCGGTCCACAGGCAGTCCAGAGCCCCGCCGGCCGCCGCCAGAGCCCGGCGCAGGTTTTCCAGCTGCGTCTCCAGCCGGCGGTCTATATAGGTGAGCACCGCCCTGTCGTCGGTGGCCAGGCCTATGAGGGTCTGCTCCATGCCCATGATCATGCCGGTGGCGTTGATGACGTCGGGCATATTCACGTAGCACACGTAGTATTCCCCGGCCTGCCGGCAGGCCTCGCCAAAGGCCCGGTAGTCAAAGTCCTCCGGGTCCGGCATGGGCCACCGGAGAGCCGTCTCCGTGTCCAGACCCGCCAGGGGAAAGTCGCAGTAGTCCATGTAGCCGCCGTATTCGTTGGGTATCCAGCGGCACCTGACCCCGTAGCAGGGGTCCACCAGCCTGCCCTCTTCTTCCGGGTGGAGCCTGGGGCCCGTGTAGGCCAGGCCCACGGTGCGAAAGTCCACTCCCAGGGCCCTCAAAAGGCCCTCCGTGTCCTCCGGCTCCAGGCCCAGCCGGGCCTTGAGCCGCCGGTCTATATGGGCGTTGGCCAGATAGTTCCGGGGGACCCGGTCCGCCTCTTCGTAGCCAAAGGTCCTGCGGACCCTCTCTTTGCTCGTCATGATAAAAAAATAGCAGCCACGTTGGCTGCGCTGTATCCCGGTGGCCTACTGGGCCGACAGGGTCTCCTTTACCTCGGCGGCGCACTCGGATATGGACTGCACCAGCCGGCTCTCCGCCGCCGTCTTGGCCGCCTTCACGGCGTTGCACACCGCCTTGGCGTTGCTGCGGCCGTGGCCTATGATGCACACCCCGTTGATACCCAGCAGGGGCGCTCCGCCGTATTCGGTGTAGTCCAGCTTTTTCTTGATGTAGCTCAGGACGGGAGCCATCATGATAAAGGGGATGCCGCAGAGGATATTTTTCTTGATGGCGTTCTTGAGGATGGTCTTGAAAAAGGCGCCCATGCCCTCCGCCACCTTAAGGGTGACGTTGCCGGTAAAGCCGTCGGTCACTATGACGTCGGCATAGTTGTCGCAGATCTGCCGGCCCTCTATGTTGCCTATAAAGTTCAGGGAGCTCTTTTTCAGCAGCTGGTGGGTGGCCTTGGTGACCTCGTTGCCCTTGCTCTCCTCCTCTCCTATGGACAGGAGGGCCACCTTGGGGCTCCGGAGCTTCAGCACCTTCTGGGCGTATATGCTGCCCATATAGGCAAATTCCACCAGATTCCGGGGGGTGCAGTCCGCCACCGCGCCCAGATCCAGCACGATGGAGGGACCGTCTATGCCGGGGAACACCGAGGATATGGCCGGCCGGTGGATACCGGGCACCCGGCCTATCTTCAGAGTGGCCACCGACATGGTGGCAGCCGTATTGCCCACGCCTACCATGGCGTCGGCCTCGCCGCTGCGTACCAGCTCGGCGCAACGGACCAGGGACGCATCCTTTTTGGTGCGGATGGCGTCCACGTGGTCGTCCATCCTGATGACCTCTGTGGCGTTGACAACGGAGATGCGGGGGCTGTCGGCGAACCGGGCGGGGATACAGGCCCTGATGGCCTCCTCCTGCCCTACCAGGATGGCGTCCACGTCATAGAGCTCGGTGGCTCTGCAGACTCCGCGCACTATCTCCCGGGGGGCAAAATCGCCGCCCATGGCATCTACCGCTATCTTCATCCGGTCCCTATTCCTCTTCCGCAGCGGCCTTGGTCTTGATCTTCAGGACCTGTCTGCCGTCATAGTAGCCGCAGGCAGGGCACGCCGTATGAGGCATACAGGCGGCATGGCATCTGGGGCATTCGGTGACTGTCACGGGAGACAGCTTGTAATGAGTCCTTCTCAGTCTGGTTCTCTGATTTGAGTGTCGTCTTTTAGGTAGTGGCATGTCGTAACTCCAAATATGTGATTATTCCGTTTTATCCCTGATCAGCTCGGCGAGGCTGGCAAAGGCCGACCCGCCGTCGTCGCTCTTGCAGGAGCAGGCGCCCAGGTTCAGATTGGCGCCGCACGTGGGGCAAAGCCCCTTGCAGTCGGGACTGCACACCCCCCAGGCCGGAGCCTGCAGGATGATGCACTGCCTCAGCAGCTCGCTGAGGTCAAACACGTTGTCCCTGAAAATGGGGTGGTCACCGTCGTCCAGATACAGCTCGTCGTCGCAGAGCTCTTCTCCGAGAGGGAGCACCTCGTCTATGTCGTCCCCCACGGCTATCCTGTAGGGCTCCAGACAGCGGCTGCACACGCAGCTCAGCTCCGTGTCAAAGCGGCCCCGGACGCAGATGGACGACCCGGTGTTGGAAAAGGTGAGCTTTCCCGTGATCTCCGTATCGCTGACGAGCTCGTCGGACAACTTGCCCAGAGGCTCCTCGCGCAACACGTAGGTATAACGCTTGCCCGAACAAAGAGCTATCTCATTCAAATCCAGCTTCACAAGACACCTCCCGTCTGAACAAACAGACACTTATATATTATAACTCAATCTGCAAAAAAAAGCAAGCGCGCCCCTACTGCAGGATCAGGTTGTCTATGAGACGGGCGCTGTCGTATCTCACAGCCGCCAGCAGCACGGACCCCCGGACCCGGGCCGCGGGCTCCAGAGTGTCCTGCTCCCGCAGGGTCACGTAGTCCACCTTCACCGGCCGGGAGGTCTCTATCTCCCGCAGGCAGACGGCCTCTATCTCCCGGGGGTCGGCGCAGCCGTTCCGGAAGGCTTCCCGGGCCGCAAAGAGCCCCCGGGATATGGAGAGAGCCCTCTCCCTTTCGTCAGGGGTCAGATAGGCGTTGCGGCTGCTCTTGGCCAGACCGTCAGCCTCTCTCACCGTGGCGCAGGGAACTATCTCCACCGGCACGTTCAGGTCCCGGACCAGCTTTTTGATGACGCACAGCTGCTGATAGTCCTTCTGTCCGAAGAAGGCCTTGCGGCACCGGGTCATATTGAAGAGCTTCAGACAGACGGTGGTGACTCCCCGGAAATGGCCGGGCCTCAGGGCCCCTTCCAGTATCTCGGTGACCCCTTCCGTCGCGGCCCAGGAGGAAAAGCCTTGGGGATACATGTCCCCGGCCGACGGAGCAAAGAGCACGTCCGCTCCCGCCTCCCGGCAGCGCTCCGCGTCCCTCTCCAGGGTGCGGGGATACCGGTCCAGGTCCTCGCCGGCGCCGAACTGGGTGGGATTGACGAAGTCGCTGACCACCACGAACTGAGTGAATTTGCGGGCCTTCTCTATGAGGGACAGATGCCCTTCGTGAAGAGCCCCCATGGTAGGGACGAGCCCTATGGCGTCCCGGGTGTTGGCGCACAGGAGCTCCAGGGCCCCGGGGTCATTTATTATCTGCATCCTTTGCCTCCGGAAAAACGCCTTGCTTGACCTCCCTGTCGTAGGCCGATACGGCGTCCAGTATGATATCTCTGATATTAGCGTATTTCTTCACAAACGAGGGCGCCTTGTCATACACGCCCAGCATGTCGTGGACCACCAGCACCTGCCCGTCGCAGCGGGGCCCGGAGCCTATGCCTATGGTGGGTATGGAGAGCATGTCGGTGATCTCGCCGGCCAGAGCCGGCTCCACCTTTTCCAGCACCACCGCAAAGGCCCCCGCCCGCTCTACGGCCAGGGCGTCCTTTTTCAGCTGCTCCCGGGACTCCTCCGAGACCCCCTGGGTCACGTAGCCCTGCAGGTTCACAGACTGGGGCCTCAGGCCTATGTGGGCGCACACGGGTATGCCCGCGTCCACTATGGCCCGTATCACTCCGGCCATGGGCTCTCCGCCCTCCAGCTTCACGCCGTTGGCGCCTCCCTCGGAGAGGAAGCGGCCGGCGTTCCTGACGGCTTCGACGGTCCCCAGGTTGGCCGTGAGAAAAGGCATGTCCCCCAGCACGAAGCTGCGGGCCGCGCCTCTGGACACGGCGGCCGTGTGCCTCACCATGTCGTCCATGGTCACGGGGCAGGTGGTATCGTAGCCCAGCACCACGTTGCCCAGGCTGTCACCCACCAGTATGATGTCGACCCCCGCCTCATCCAGCAGGCTGCCCCACATGTAGTCGTAGCCCGTGAGCATGGAGATCTTTTCACCCTGTTTTTTCATCGCCGCAAATCTGCGGACGTTGTTCTTTCTCAGCATATGACACCCTCCACCAGATTGTGTTTTGCCAAAAAGAGCCTGACCTCTTCGAGAGAGGGAGCGCCGGCGGAGCCGCCGAAACGGGTGCACTTGATGGCGCTGACCGCCGAGGCGAACACCAGAGCCGCCCTCACGCAGCACCCGGCGCCTATGGCCCGGGCAAAGCCTCCGTGAAACACGTCCCCGGCTGCCGCCGTGTCCACGGCGGGCACTTGGAAGGCGGGCACCCGTTCGGCCCTGCCCTCATGATAATACACGCAGCCCCGGGCCCCGCAGGTGATCACCGGGACGCATCTGTCGTTGGAGCCCGCCATGACCTCCAGAGCCGTCTCTATACGGCCGTCCGGGGCCAGGCTGAGGGCATAATCCTCGCTGACTATGGGATACTCGGTGTATCTCAGCAGCAGCTCCGCGTTCTCAGGGCTCAGCTTGTAGTCCCCCACCGTGGGGATACCCGCCTCATAGGCTATACGGGCGTAGGCAGCCGCCGCAGCGGGAAAATGGCTGTCCGTGAGAAACACCTCCGCGTCCTCCACCGCCTCCGGCAGGATCCGCAGGTCCTCCTGCTTCACCGTGTCCCGCTTGCAGTATATATGGCGCTCGGCAGTGTCCTCGTCTATGAGTATCCAGGAAAAATAGCTCTCCCTCCCCGGGACCAGCTCCGCCAGATCCGCGTCCACCCCCTCACTCCGGAGCATGGACAGTATCTGTCTGCCCGCAGGGTCCTCCCCCAGGGCTCCCGTAAAGCGGACGTCGGCTCCCAGACGGGCCGCGGCCAGCAGCGCGTTGGCCGTCAGGCCTCCCGGCTGCTCGGTGTAGCGGGATATGACCGCCGACCGGTTGTTGTCGGGGGCGCCCGTCAGGGCTATCCTGTCCAGACAGGCGACGCCAAAGCCCGCGATCTTCATCAGCTGCCCGACTTCATCTTTTCCGCCTGGTCAAAGGCGATGAGCCGGTCTATCAGGTCGTCCAGATCCCCGTCCATGAACTGGGGCAGATTGTAGGAGGTGTATTCGATCCTGTGGTCCGTGATCCTGTTCTGGGGATAGTTGTAGGTGCGGCTCTTCTCGCTGCGGTCGCCGCTGCCTATCATGGTGCGCCTCTGGGCGTCTATCTCCTCCCGGCGGGCGTTGAGCTCCAGCTCGTAGAGCTTGGCCCTCAGGACAGCTATGGCCCGCTCCCTGTTTTGCAGCTGGCTGCGCTCGTCCTGACAGGTGACCACTATGCCCGTGGGCTTGTGGGTCAGACGGATGGCCGTCTCGTTTTTCTGCACGTTCTGGCCGCCGGCTCCCGCGGAGCGGTAGGTGTCTATCTCCACGTCCTCCATGTTGAGCTCCACGTCCACGTCGTCGGCCTCCGGCATCACGGACACCGTGGCGGCGGAGGTGTGTATCCTGCCTCCGGACTCCGTGGCGGGCACTCTCTGGACCCGGTGGACGCCTCCCTCGAACTTCAGACGGGAATAGGCCCCCTTGCCCTTGATGTTGAGGGTGATATTCTTGTAGCCCCCCACTCCTATGTCTTCCGCGGAGACCAGCTCCGCCTTCCAGCGGCGCCGCTCCGAATAGCGGGTGTACATCCTGAGCAGGTCCCCGGCAAATATGGCGGCCTCGTCGCCGCCGGTGCCGGCCCGGATCTCCACTATGACGTTCTTGTCATCGTTGGGGTCCTTGGGCACCAGCATCAGCTTCAGGCATTCCTCCAGCTCCGGCACCCGGGCCTTCAGCTCCCTCAGCTCGTCCTGGCACAGCTGCTTCATGTCTTCGTCCAGCTTCTCCCCCAGCATCTCCTCGGTGGAGGCTATATCGTCGGTGAGCTTTTTGTACTCCCTGTATTTGACTACTATGTCCTCCAGATCCGCGTGGGCCTTGGCCACCTGCTGATACTTCCGGGGATCCGAGAATATGGAGGGGTCCGCCATCTGAGCTTCCAGCTCCTCGAACCGCTCCTCTACCTCCTTCAGCTTTGCAAACACTTTCGCACCTCCCGCAGTCTTTGACAGTAAAAAAAAGCGGCTGACGCCGCGTTTTATGTGATAGATACTATTTCTTGTTCATACCGTACTTGGACAGGAACTTCTCTACTCTTCCTTCGGTATCCACGATCTTCTGCTTGCCGGTAAAGAACGGATGGCAATGGGAGCAGATCTCGACCTTGATCTCGCCGGTACCTATGGTGGAGCGGGTCTCAAAGGTGTTGCCGCAGGCGCACGTTACAGTTGCTTTTTCATATTTGGGATGAATCTTGTCTTTCATCTGACTACCTTCAGTTATTTAAATTTTCTCACGCAATATACATTATACCACTTTCCCGCAGGCTTTGCAAGCCCCGGGAGGGGCTTATTTTTGCCTTTCCCTGATGAGCTTGCGGGTGTATTCCACCAGCCCGCCGTCGGCTATGAGCTCTATGGCAAAATCGGGAAAAGGCCGGGCGGTGTAGGTCTTGCCCGTGTCCAGGTCGGTGATCCTGCCGGCGGCCAGATCCACCTCCAGCCGGTGGCCCTCCCCTATGTCCTTCACGGCCTCGGGGCACTCCATGATGGGCAGGCCTATGTTCAGGGCGTTCCGGTAGAATATCCGGGCAAAGCTGTTGGCTATGACGCAGCTGATGCCGGCGGCCTTGATGGCTATGGGAGCGTGCTCTCTGGAGCTGCCGCAGCCGAAATTGTCGTCGGCCACGATGAAGTCACCCTCGGCCACCTTGGCGGTGAAGTCCGCGTCTATGTCCTCCATGCAGTGGGAGGCCAGTTCCTTCGGGTCCGTGGAATTGAGATATCTGGCCGGAATGATCACGTCCGTGTCCACGTCCGAGCCGAATCTGTGTACTTTTCCTTGCAGCATCATTTCACCTCCAGAGGGCTTGCTATCCTGCCCAGCACGGCGGAAGCCGCCGCTACGGCGGGGCTGGCCAGATACACCTCCGACTCCGTGTGGCCCATGCGGCCCACAAAGTTGCGGTTGGTGGTGCTGACGGCCTTTTCGCCCCTGGCCAGCACGCCCATATGGCCTCCGAGACAGGGGCCGCAGGTGGGAGTGCTGACGGCGCAGCCCGCCTCCACGAATATTTCATAGAGACCCTCGCGGATCATCATGAGCACTATCTCCTGAGTGGCGGGGAGTATGATGCAGCGCACGTCCTTGTGCACCTTTTTCCCCTTCAGCACCGCCGCCGCGGCCCGCATGTCCTCGATCCTGCCGTTGGTGCAGGAGCCGATGACCGCCTGCTGTATCTCCACGTGGGAGGCTTCGCTGACGGGGCGGGCGTTCTCCGGCAGATGGGGGAAGGACACCTGAGGCTCCATGTCGGAGCAGTCTATCTCCACCACCTTCGCATACCGGGCGTCGCTGTCGCTCTTGTATATCCGGTGGCTCCGCTTCAGCCTGCCCCGGATGTATTCTTCGGTCCGGGCGTCGGGGGCCACTATGCCGTTCTTGGCGCCGGCCTCGATGGCCATGTTGCACATGGTGAACCGGCCCGCCATATCCAGCCCTTCTATGACCTCCCCCGTGAACTCCATGGAGCTGTAGAGGGCTCCGTCCACGCCTATCTTGCCTATGGTGTAGAGGATCAGGTCCTTGCCGCACACGTATTCCGGCAGAGACCCGTAATAGACGAATTTGATCTGCTCCGGCACCTTGAACCAGGTCTCACCCACCGCCATGGCGCAGCCCAGGTCGGTGGAGCCCACTCCGGTGGAAAAGGCTCCCAGAGCCCCGTAGGTGCAGGTGTGGCTGTCGGCGCCTATGACGGCGTCGCCGGGGCCCACCAGACCCTGGTCCGGCAGCAGGGCGTGCTCTATGCCCGCCCGGCCGGTCTCAAAAAACCAGGGGAGAGAATGCTCCCTGGAAAAGCGGCGGCAGATGTTGACCAGCTCCGCCGACTTGATGTCCTTGTTGGGGGCGCTGTGGTCCGGAACTATGGCCACCCGCTCCCTGTCAAACACGTCCGCTGCGCCCAGCTTTTCGAACTCACGGATGGCGATGGGCGCGGTGATGTCGTTGCCCATGACCAGGTCCAGCCGGGCCTTGATGATCTCGCCGGGCTCCACTCCGGTCTTGCCGGCGTGGTCGGCCAGTATCTTTTCGGTGATGGTCATACCCATAGGTCAGTCCTCCAGCCTGTTTTTCTTGCTCCGGGTGTGGAAGTAGGCCAGCTTGTTGATGGCCTTCAGATAGGCCTTGGCGCTGGCTGTCAGCAGATCCAGCTCGGAAGCGTTGCCCGTATAGACGGTGCCGTCGGAGCAGCCCAGCTTCACGGTGACTCCCGCAAAGCTGTCCGTGCCGCCGGTGACCGACTTCACGGTGTAGTCCTTCAGCTCGTATTCCTCGCTGACCAGAGAGTCTATGGTCTTGAACACGGCGTCGATGGCGCCTATGCCTATGCCGCTCTTCAGCAGCTCGCTGTCCTCGGTGGACAGCTTCACTGTGGCGGTGGGATAGCCGTTGGTGCCGCTGGTCACGTTCAGATGCTCCAGATCGTATTTGGCCACGTAGGAGCTGGCTCCCATGCTGGCTATCACGTCCAGATCCTCGTCATAGACCACCTTTTTCTTGTCGGCTATCTCCTTGAACTTCACGAAGGCCATGGCCAGCTCGTCGTCGGAGAGCTCGTAGCCCATCTCCGTCAGCTTGCTCTTCAGAGCGTGCTTGCCGGAATGCTTGCCCAGTATGAGCTTGTTCTCGGGCAGGCCGATGGACTCGGCGTCCATGATCTCGTAGGTGCGCTTGTCCGCCAGCACTCCGTGCTGATGGATGCCCGCCTCGTGGGCAAAGGCGTTGCGGCCCACGATGGCCTTGTTCACCTGCACCCCCAGACCGGTGATGCTGGTCAGCAGGCGGCTGGAATTGTATATCTCCCGGGTGTTGATGCCCGTGTCCATGTCCCCCAGAGTGGCCTTTTTGGTCTTGAGGATCATGACTATCTCCTCCAGGGACGCATTGCCGGCTCTCTCGCCTATGCCGTTGACGGTGCACTCAATCTGTCTGGCTCCCGCCTTCAGGGCGGCTATGGAGTTGGCCACCCCCAGGCCCAGGTCGTTGTGACAGTGCACGGAGAAGATGGCCCGGGAGGCGTTGGACACCCCCTCTATCACCTGCTTGATGAAGCCGTAGAACTCAAAGGGCTCCGCGTAGCCCACGGTGTCCGGGAGGTTGATGACCACGGCGCCTGCGTCGATGGCCGCCTCCACTACGCTGATCAGGTAGGGTATATCCGAACGGGAAGCGTCCTCGGCGGAAAATTCCACCCAGTCGCAGTAGCTCTTGGCCCTCTTGACCCCGGCCACCGCCATATCATAGACCTCTTCCCGGGTCTTCTTGAGCTTTTTCTCCAGATGAAGGTCGCTGGTGGCCACGAAGGTATGGATGGCAGGCAGCTTGGCATCCCTGACCGCCTCCCACGCTCTGTCTATGTCCGCAAAGTTAACCCGGCACAGACCGCACACCCGGGACTTGGTGATCTCGCGGCTGATGGCCCTGACAGACTCAAAATCGCCGTCGGACGAGATGGGAAAGCCTGCTTCGATGATGTCCACTCCCAGCCTTTCCAGCTGCTTGGCCATCCTTATTTTTTCTTCTATGTTCATACTGAAGCCGGGTGACTGCTCGCCGTCCCTGAGTGTCGTATCAAATATATAGATACGGTCAGACATGGTGTAACCTCCTTGAAAAGAATATCATTTCGAGCGTTTTACTCAAAGAATATTATACCATATTGCCGCCCGTCTATGCAAGACGGGCCGGCGTGAAAACCGCCCGCTCCGGAGAGCGGGCGGCTGCTGTCGCGCAGGGGTCAGCTCAGCCACACGGACACGTTGCTCCAGGCGCCGAGAGGCACGCAGAGCACTCCGTCCTTCACCGAAGCCGTGTTCTCCGGCTCCGGCTGCTCCAGAGCGTTGACGGTGACGGCGGAAGCAAAGTCTCCCAGTCCGTCCACCCTCACCCGGGCCACGGAATCCTTGCCCGCCACGTCGTAGAGGCGGACTATGATGCCCTTGCCGCACTCCGCCTTCTTCACGGCGGACACGTTGGCCTCGGGGGTCTCCAGCTCGGCATAGCTCTTCTCGAGAGGCAGCTCCCCGGTCTGCACGGGCACGCTGGTGACGCTCATGGGGTTGTTGAAGTCCTCGCCCTCTCTCACCGCGCACACGGGGCAGAAGGCTCCCCGGCGGAACACCACGGAATACTCTATCTCGTGGTCGCCCAGATCGGGGGTGGGATCGGGACTGTAGCTGGACCTGAGCAGGGTCAGGCTGATGGTGTCGTCCACGCAGGCGTGGCCGTATTTGCTCTTGTTCACCAGGGTGACGCCGTATTCGCTGCCTGCGGCGTCCTCGCCTCCCAGGTCAAACCACTTCAGAGCGGGCACCTCCTGGTAGTCCTGCTCCTTGGTCTGCCAGCCGAAGGGGGTCTCGTAGGTGACGGCGCCGCCGGCAAAGGCGGTGGCAAAATAGGCTCTCAGAGTGGGGATGCCCTTCTCGTGGGCGCCCACCTCCAGCCATCTGGTCCTCACCCGGAAGTCCACCTTGCGGGAATCCTTGGCCAGGCTGGTCTCCAGGGACACAAAGCTCCTGCCGCACTCAAAGTCCACTCTCACGGTGCACCTGTTGGGCCCCTGATGGACTATGGCAAAGGTGCCGTTTTCCAGCAGGGTGCGGCTGATGATGTGGGACAGGGACCAGGCAGCCATGCCGTTGCTCTGCTCGGTCTGGAGCTCCAGCTCGCCTATGCCTGCCTCTTCCCGGCAGTATTCGTAGCCGGTCTCCTTGTCCACGCAGCTCACCACCGCGCCGCTGGACTTGCTGACGGTGACTCTGAGATATTTGTTTTCCAGCACTATGTCGGGAGCCACCGAGGGGCTGAAGCCCTGCAGGTCCTGACTGTACACGTCCTTGAGGGTCACGGCGTCGGGAGTCTCCAGAGGCTCGGGACAGTCGTCCACGGCAAAGACCTTGTAGCCGAGAGCCGGGACGTCTTTGGCCTCAAACAGCAGGGCGTGATAGTCGTGCATGAAGTAGTTGCCGCTGTCTATGACCTGGGCCTTGACGCGACGGCCCTCGGAGTCTATGACGCAGATATTCGCGGGATCCATCTTCTTGTTCCAGATCTTGGCCATGATCACTTCGCTGCGCTTCCAGGGCTTGGGGTTGTACACCATGATGGGCTCGGCAGCCTCGCCGTTCAGGCTCAGCATGGTGGCGCCAAAGCCGTCATAGTTCAGGGTGTTGGTGACCACGGAGCCGCCCACTCTCACCCGGCTGTTGATGATGCCGGTGTCTCCGGAGCCTGCTCCCATGCTGTCGCCCACCCTGTCGGCTATGAACCGCTTGGCTATCTCCGAGGTGTCTATGCGCTCCGCCAGGCGCCTCAGGGCCCTGTTCTTCACGGAGCTGGTGGCGGTCAGCACGTCCTGAAAGCTGCCGTTGGCATAGCTGTAGGTGGCCTTGACGCCGGAGCCCGGGAATATGTCGTGGAAGTGGCTGAAGAGGGTCTTCTGCCAGGCTTCCTCAAAGAGCCCGAAGGGATACTCCATGCCGCAGGCTGCGCCGCCTATGAGGGCCAGAGTCTCCGCGGAGGGCAGCTCCAGCTCGCTCACCCGGTTGGCAAACTTGACGGAAGCCTGGGTGGTGTAGCAGCCCTCGAAGATGTAGTTGATGTCTCCCTCCACCACCGGCAGGTCCAGACTGTCCATCTGGGCCTCGATGGCCGAGTAGAATTCGTCGGTGGTGCTGAAGCGGACCTTCGGGAATATGGGATAGGTCATGAGCTCCAGTCCCTGTCTGATGTGGCCTCTGGTGGGGCCTCCGCCGTGGTCGCCCCAGCCGTACATATACATGAAGTCCTTGGCCTTGGTCTCCTTGACGTAGCCGCAGAAGCACTCCCACACCGCGTGGTTGATGGGACCGTTGTAGCCCCACTGGGGATCGGTCTCCCTGAAGCCCAGCAGCTCGCTGCCGTCCTTGGCCCGCCAGCGGAAGAGCCTGGGACCCTTGTGAGGGCGCATCCTGTAATATCTGGTCACTCCGCCCTTGGTCATGATGGAGGGCATCTGGGCGCAGTGGCCAAAGGTGTCGGGAGACCAGTCGATCTTCACGTCCTCCGGGCTCATGCCCAGGTTCTCCGACAGCCACTTGCGGGTGTAGAGCATATGCCGGATGAGGGATTCGCCGGACACGCAGTTCTTCTCTCCCTCCACCCAGGTGGAAGCGGTCACTTCCCACTGGCCGCCGGCTATCTTTTCCCTGATGCTTTCCCACAGCTCGGGGAAATAGGTCTTCATGGCCTTGTAGAGAGACACCTGAGACTGGGAAAATTTGGCCTCCGGGAACTCGTCCAGGATGTTGTTCACCGTGTAAAAGGTGTCGTGGGCCGTGTTGGCCGTCTCGGGCCAGGACCACATCCAGTTCATATCTATATGGGCGTGGCCCACGCAGTGGACGGTGTATTCCTTGGCCTTCTTCCCTATGGGAGCCAGAGCCTCCTCCACCTTTTTCACCGTATCGTCCAGATGGTCGGGGTCTCCCTGCTCCACTGCCTTTACGGCCTCGCTGATATAGGGGGCCCACTCGGCCTCCTTGCCCAGGGCGTCGGCAAACCGGACGGCAAAGTCTATCTCGGTGTCTATGCGGTAAAACTTCGCCTCCAGGGCCTCTCTCATGTCCCGGGCCTTCACGTTCAGCCTGTACTTGTCAAGTTCGAATGCCATTATTTATCTCCTAACAATATTATAATTCGTCTGCATAGCGCTCAAAGGCGTCGTTCCCCAGCTGGTCCTGCTGCTCCTTGTGCTTCATGCGGCGGAACTGGCCGGGGGTCTGTTTGGTGAACCGGAGGAACACCTTGGTAAAATAGCTCTGGTCGTTGAAGCCGGACTCGTGAGCCACGTCCACCAGAGACATATCCGTGTAGAGCAGCAGCTCCTTGGCCTTGTCTATCCTGAACTTGGACACTACCTCCGTAAAGGACATGTCAAAGGTCTGCCGTATGACCCGGGAAAAATGAGAAGGGCTCAGGCAGGCCACCTCAGCCACATCTTCCCGGAGCATATTTTCCTTCAGGTGTTCCTTCATATATTTGATGGCTTCGGCCAGCTGCATGTTGTTGGGATACATCCTGCTGTAGAGCAGAGTCTGGATGCACAGGTCCAGGACCCCCGCTATCCAGTCGTACATATCCGTCTCTTCCTCCAGCGCGGCCAGCTCCGTAAAGGCGTTGTAGCCCCTGCTGATGATGACCTCGCTGCTCCCGCCTGCCTCCACGGTGGTGCGGGCTATGGCCATGGCCAGCTCCAGCAGCACCGTCTTCAGCAGCTCCAGCCTGCCTCCGGCCATCTTGCACATGGAGCCCACCATCTCATTGAGGATCTCCAGGGCTGCATCCGGCTCCACCCTCTTGACGCAGGACAGCAGGGCCGGCTCCTTCACCAGATAAAAATCTCTCAGGGATTTGTAGTTGAAGCCCTTGGAGGACTCGGGGGCTGCGTTCTTGATAGCTTCGAATTCGGCGTGCTTTTTGTTCCGCTCCAGCAGGGCTTCGTTGGCCAGATTCATCCCGCACACCAGATCCCTCAGGCTCCACATGGCTTCGTCTATGACCTCAGGAGCCACAGTCCGGGAATCTATGTCCGAGTCGTATTCCACCACTACGCCCCCCAGCAGCCTGCCGTTGAACATCAGGGGCACGGCGTATATCATGATGGCGGGCCGCCGCGCGGACTGTCTGCCGCAGCAGCCTCCCCGCTTCACCGCCGCAGCGATGGCTTCCCTGCGGTCCTGGCGCAGCTCGCCGCCGAACCTGCTGTCTCCGAATACGTCGACGCCGTCGGCGTCCGAGAGCAGGGTCTTCAGATGCCACTGCCGGGCAAAGCTTTGCGAAAGCAGCTGATAGGCAAAAAAATAGTCCTTCAGCTCCACACACTGAACTGCTTCCGTAGTAATGATTTCATTGATATCCACAATCGATCTCCTTGTAGTCAGCTATATCTTTACTCATTATATCATACTTTTGGATGAAATAAAACCGTTTTGCAGATTATTTTTTATTTTTCATTTTTCCGGGCCCCTCCCCTTTTGAACCTCCGGGCGGCGAAAGGCAAGCCTCTCCCGGCCAAAGCGAACAAAAAGGCACTCTCCGCCCTCCGTCCGGGCAATAAAAAAAAGCAGACCCCGGAAAGGGGTCTGCGGACTGTCGGGCGTCAGCCCTTGATGCCCGTGAGGGTGATACCCTCGATGAAGTGCTTCTGGGCAAAGAAGAATATGATGAGCACCGGCAGTATCACCAGCACCGAGGCAGCCATCAGCATGCCGTATTCGATGCCTGCCTCGCCCATAAAGAGCTGAAGGCCGTAGGCCAGGGTCATCTTTTCGGGCGAATTGATGTAGATCAGAGCGCCCATGAAGTTGTTCCAGGAGCCCATGAAGGTCATGATGGCCAGAGCGGCCAGAGCCGGCTTCACCAGAGGCATCAGGATCAGGACAAAGGTCTTGAAATAGCCTGCGCCGTCCAGTCTGGCGGCCTCCTCCAGGTCTCTGGGGATGCTCATGAAGAACTGGCGCATCAGGAACACCGCGAAGGCGGAGCCGAAGAAGGAAGGCACCCACAGAGGATTGAGGGTGTCCACCCAGCCCAGGTATTTGAATATCATAAACACCGGGATCATGGTCACGGCGCCGGGCAGCATCATGGTAGCCAGCAGCAGGGCAAAGATGATGTCCTTGCCGGGCCATCTGAGCCTCGCGAAGGAATAGGCCACCAGGGAGCAGGAAAACAGGGTGCCGATGATGGAGAGCAGCGTCACGTAGACGGTGTTCAGCAGATATACCAGACCCTTCTTGGTGCTCTTGGGCAGGAAGTCCAGAGCGTCGGGGTAGTTTTCCCACTTCAGACCGGGCTTGGACACCTTGGTCAGGGCGGCGGTCTCGGTGATGTAGCTCTTGCCGCCGCCGGCAGCCGTCACCTTGACGGTGCCGTCCTCAAAGCCTTCCAGCTCATAGACGGTCTCGCCGGTCTCGTTGACGGTCCACACGGGGCACTTTTTGCCCTCAAACTCCACGGAGATCTGACGCTTGGGTATCCACTCCGGAGGGAACTTCATGATCTGGTCGCTTTCCTTGAAGGAGGTACCCAGCAGCCAGACAAAGGGAGCCAGAAATATGACGGAGCCGGTGATCAGGATGACGGTGGCGCCGGAGAGGCTCATGAACTTGCGCCGGGCGCTCCTCTTCTTGAACACGTTTTCCGCGTGGCGGTAGCCCGTCAGATACACCGCAAAGACTGTGATGAACATCAGCAGGCAGGCCAGGAAGAACCGGAGGGACTTCACAGCCCCCACCCCGTCGGGCTCCGCCGCCTGCCCTATGGGCAGCACGCAGGGCGCCAGACAGGCAGCGGCCATGAGGAAGAGGGAGCCCGCCAGATTGGCGCGGCCGCCTCTGGCCAGAAAGCCCGCGGCGCACACCAGAGCCAGCGCCATGGCGCACCAGTCCGCCGCTACGGCGCTGCGGAACACCAGCCGGCCCAGTATCAGAGCCACGGCCAGATACACTATGAACGCGCCGGCTTCCTTCCAGAAGCGCCCTTCCTTGAAGGACTCCTGACATATGGTGATGAAGTAGGTCACCGCGGCGTAGCCCAGAGCGGCGCCCACTATCCAGAAGACAGGCATCAGGTTGGTCAGTGTACGTATCATTATCTCTCACCGCCTTCGTAATAAACCCATTTGTTGGCCAGCTTCAGCTGTATGATGGTCAGTATAAACACTATGAGGAACAATATCCAGGCCACAGCGGAGGCGTATCCCATGCGGAACTCGCCGAAGGCGCGGTTGAACAGATAGAGCACCGGCACCAGGGTGGCCTCCACGGGACCGCCGCTGGTCATGATATACTGAGCTTCGAAGCTCTGCAGCACGCCGATGATGCCCATGATCAGATTGAAGAATATGTAGGGGGTGATCATGGGGATGGTCACCTTCCAGAACTTGACCCAGCTGTTGGCGCCGTCGATCTCCGCCGCCTCATACAGGGCTCTGTTGATGCCCTGCAGTCCGGCCAGCCAGAGGATCATGCCGCCGCCGGCGCCCCACAGACCCATGAGGATGAGGGCGGGCTTGGCGGTCTTTTCGGCTGCCAGCCAGGCGGGAGGCTCTATGTTGAACCATTGGGTCAGAGAGGCCTTCCAGGCCACGTTGATCAGACCGTACTCGGGATTCAGGATCCAGGTCCACAGGATGGCGGTGGCCACGATGGGCATGATGGAGGGCAGGTAGTAGATGGTCCTGTACCAGGTCATACCCTTGATGTCCATGTTCAGCAGGAGGGCGATACACAGGCTGGTGGCCATGCCCAGAGGCAGTCCGAATACAGCCAGATAGAAGGCGTTGTATATGGACTTGCTCATGTAGTACCATTCCTCGGGGCCGAAGATCTCCTTGTAGTTCAGCACGCCTACCCAGCGGGCGGGGTGCAGCACGTCATAGTTGCAGAAGGAAAAGACGAAGGACATGATGATGGGCACCAGAGTGAACACCAGGAAGCCGAACATCCAGGGAGACGCGCAGATGACGGCGGCTCCGAACTCCTGCTTGGCTATGCGGGACAGGCGCTGCTTGCGGACGTTGATATAGCATATGACCGCCAGCACCAGACAGGCTATAAGCCCTATGGCGATAGGTATGTTCCAATTCAGCAGAGGATAGTCGTTCTGATGGAAGAACTTGTCCAGGGCTCCCTGCACGTTGCGGTCCGCCTCCTTGACGGCTTCCGCGGGAGTGGCCATGCCGTACACGGCCTGCTGAAAAGCCCGGTCATGCTCGTTCCAGAGCCTCTGGCTGATCATAGTGGTGGGGCGATAGTAAGAGAAGTCCAGCGCCTCCATGCCCAGCAGCATGGGATCCCGGAATTTCCGCTCTATATTGGCGGTGTATTTGGCCACCATGGCCTCGTTGACCTTGCGGTTGCACTGGAACCAGGGCACGAAGGGCCTGTTGCGCTCCAGATTGTATTTCTTCTGCTCCCGCATGGTCAGGTCCACGCCCTCCATGCTGGTCATCCACTTCATGAATTCCCAGGCCATATCCCTGTGCTTGCTGCCCCGGGGCATCACGTAGGCAAAGCCGCCGGTCCAGGTGACCCAGGTCTGAGTCTCGTTTTTGAAGTCCCCGGTGTGATTGTATCTGTCGTCGGGGATGGGAGGCAGACAGGCTCCCAGCTCCATTTCGGGGTGCCATCTGGCTATGTTGCCCACCAGACCCACGCAGTCGATGCGCATGGCTATCTTGCCGGTCATGAAGGGGTCGAACTCCATGCCGGTGAAGCCGGACACGAAGCTGTTGAGCTTTTCGATGCCGTCATAGCGGTTGTAGAAGTTCACCATCCACTCCAGGGCCTTCAGGCTCTTGGGGTTGTCTATGGTGCACTCCTTCAGGTCCTCGCTCATGAACTTGCCGCCCATCATCCAGCTGTAGAGATAGAACCAGGCGTTGCCGTAGTTGGGTATGAAGCCGATGGAGTCATAGCCCGTCTTGTTGCGCTTGGTCAGCTTGTCGGAATATTCCTGCAGCTCGCTCCAGGTCCTGGGGGGCCTCTCCGGATCCAGACCGGCTTCCCTGAACATCTTCTTGTTGTAGAACATGAGCCTGGAGTCGATGTCGGTGGGCACTCCGTAGGCCTTGCCGTCATACTTTACCTCGTCCCAGGCAGCAGGATAGAATTCCTCCGGCCGGACGCCGCCTTCCTTGTCCCTGTCTCTCTCGATCAGGTCGTCGATAGGCTGCAGAGTGTCTCTCGAGGCCCAGTCCGCAATGGTGAACCGGTCCTGATAGACCACGTCGGGAGGAGCATCGCCCACGATGGCGGTCAGCAGCTTCTGGGGATTCATGCCTCCCGCGCCCATGGAGAGCATCTCCACGGTCACGCCGGGATGCCGTTCCTCAAATACCTTGACGGCAGCCTCCCAGCCCTTTGACCTGTCCACCACCAGCGGACCCCATACCCGGAGCTTGTAGTTCTCCGCGTAAGAGGCGCCTGCCGACAGCAACACGGCTAAAAGGATCACAACAAACAACGCTTTTATTTTCATAAGCGGCCTCCACTATTATTTCGGCGCGTCACAGGGACGCGGCAAGGCAAAAATATATGCCAATTACATTATAAATACAATATGAGGGCTTTGTCAAGAAAGACAGGGCCTCAGTCCCCGCTGTCTTTCCCGTCCGGGGCGGGCTCTCCGCCGCCGGACCCCTGCCCGTCCTCCTCCGGAGCCCCGCCGGCTCCCGGAGCGGCCTCCTCCGCCGGGGCGGAGGCCTTTTTCCGTCTGAACATGCGGGTGACGTTGGCTATGATCTCATCCATCTCCCGGATGCCCAGCCGCTTCAGCACCAGATAATAGGCGCCGAGACACACCAGCATGGCCACCAGCAGCGTCAGGCCGCTGGTCAGGTTGCCCTCTATCCTCATGAGGGGCCTGGGCTTCACGTAGGAAGGCAGATCCCGGATAAGGGCGTCTCTCTTTTGCTTTTGTCCGGCTTTGGACTCGTGGCCTCTGCCGGTGATATAGTCGTTCATGCACTCCATGATGTCCCGCGGCAGGGTGGAGGTGGCCTCGGACAGGTCCAGCAGCCTCTCGGTCCTGGCCTTCAGGGTGACGCTCATGGCGCCTCTCACAGCCTTCGCTGCCTCGGACTTGCCCGTGAGGATCTCCCGGGAGAGCTTTTCCGTGCTGATCACGTCCCGGGAGAGATACAGACCGTCGGGAGAAGACAGGGACCTCTGAGAGGCCTCCCTGCCTATTATCAGCCGGGCCAGCAGGGTGCCGGAGCTCCTGTATTCCCGCAGGGAATCGGAGAACACCGTGTCAAAAAACCGCCTGTTGTCAAAGACGTCGCCCTTCTTCATGGCGTCGGCCTCCATGAGCCGGTTGATGCAGTCCGTCAGCCCCTCGTCCACGCTTCTTTTGGTGGACACGTACAGCCTGTACCGGCTGGTCTCGAGAAACACGTCCCCGGGGATGCAGGCCTTGTAGGGCTCGTATTTGGGGTCGTGGGTCCTCTGGAGAAAGACCGCCAGCCTCTGAGGGTTCCTGATGTCCCCGTCCACCAGCTTCCAGGTCCCCAGCAGGGCGTAGCCCGCATACCTGACGCCGAAGCACAGGACCGCCAGCGCGCAGGTCCCCACCAGGACCCTTTTCACCGTGTAGATGATCCGGCCGCCGTCGATGCCGCCTATCTTTTTGCGCAGCCAGCAGGTCAGGATGGTAAAGTGGATGATGATGCCCACGGTGGTGGCGAGAGCCAGACCGCCGCAGCCCAGCAGCTTGATGAATATGAAGTTGAGAGGGATGAATATGACTGTGGTGATGGTGCCTATGATCACGGGGCTCACCGTGTCCTGTATGGCAAAGAAGCCTCTGGACACTATGGCCTGACCGGCCCAGGCAAAGATGCCTATGGAATAAAACACGAAGCAGAGGGCCGTGATGGGCACGTCGGCGGCTGTGAAGGACCGCCACATATACACCGTGCGGACTATGGGGTCGGCCATGATCATCATGAAGGCGGTGACGGGTATGTTTTCTATGAGAATGGTGGAGAGGCCGTAGCCCACTCCGCTCCGCAGGTTGTCCCACTCCTTTTTGGCCGCATAGGCGGACAGGGCGGGGAGGATGGCCGTGCCCGTGGCCTGGGCAAAGATGCCTATGGGCACCTGCATGAGCCTGTTGGCGTAGTTCAGGGCGGCGGGAGCCACCTCGCTGACCCAGCTGGCAAACCATTTGTTGATGATCACGTCTATCTGGGGCAGGCTCAGGCCGAAGATCACAGGTATGGCCAGTATGGCCACCCTCACCACTCCGGGATGATTGAGCTTCAGGGAAAAGTGATACTCAAAGCCTTCCTTTTTCAGGGTGTACCAGGTATAGACTATGTTGCCGGCAAAGGAGCCCAGCAGGGTGCCTACGGCCAGTCCCTTGACCCCTATGAACCGCCCCAGGAGCAGGGCTCCCAGGATGATGCCCAGATTGTATATGATGGGACACATGCTCCGGGCGTCAAAGTTCTTGCGGGCCTCCAGAGTGCCCATCATGAGACCGCCCACGAAGAAGAACACCTGGCAGGGCATGATGATCCGGGTCAGGGCCACCGTGAGGCCCACCAGCTCCGGGTGCTTGGCGGAAAAGCCGGGCACAGCCAGCATGGTGACCAGAGGCCGGGCGTATATCCAGGCGACCACTATGACCAGGGTAAGGAATATGCCCATGAAGCTGCCTATGATAGAGAATATCTGCCAGGCTTCCTTTTGCCTGCCGTTGTGGAAATACTCGGTGAACACCGGGATAAAGGCTGAAGAGAGGGCGCCGCTGGACAGGAAGAAATAGAGCAGGTCCGGCAGGTTGAAGGCCGCCGTGTAGGCGCTGACGGCGCCGCTCTGTCCGAACTGGGCGGCTATGATGACTTCTCTGATGAGACCCAGGATACGGCTGAGGAGAATGGCCACCAGCATCAGGCTGGCCGCCTTGGTAATGTTTTTATGATTTGCCATGTCTATACGGTCACACCGGAGAATATTTGTTGTATAATCTAAGTAGGTCCTCTACAAAGACCACTAATATTATATCACAAATCGGGGCAAGGTGCTATCGTATGGCAAGTCTTTTTGCGAGATACCGGTCAAGGGCAGAATACTACGACGTCGATCGTCGCATACGGGGAATCTGGTGGGGCAGGCCCTTTGACAGGCTGGTCAACTCCGTTCTCCGGCTGGCTGGGACCCCGCGCATAGAGCCGCCGGCAGGCAAAATAGCCATTGATATGCACGCCCACACCTTCTGCTCCTACTGCAGCTTCACCCGCCCCGAAGACCTGCTGACGAAGGCGGCCCTGCTGGGCCTCGGAGGCATCTGCATCATGGACCACCACACCACCAGAGGCTACGATATGGCTCTGGAGGCCGCCGGGGACCTGACGGAACGGGGACTGCTGCCCCCGGGCTTCCTCATACTGAAGGGGGTAGAATACTCCACCACAGAGGGACACATATGCGGCCTCTTTTGCGACGGCGACGTGCCCTTCAAGGAAGCGGGCGCCAGGGAGGCCGTGGAGCGGATACTGGATATGGGAGGCCTGCCCGTGGCGGCCCACCCCTTCCACAAGACCGGCGTGGGAGAGCTGGTCCATCAGCTGGAGGGACTGGCGGCAGTGGAGATATACTCGGGCTCGGTGCTCCGGGAACGGGAATATCTGCAGGCAGCCCGCCTCTCCTCCGACGCAGCCCGCCTGGGCTCCTCGGACAGCCACTTCCTCAGCACCTGCGGCATGTGCTACACTCTCTTTCCCGACACGGTGAAGACTCCGGAGGACGTGAGGCAGGCCATCCTCTCGGCGGACACGGAGCCTGCCGAGACCGCCTATTATACCGCCGTCCGGCGTCTGGCCGGAGGCATGAAATAAGGGACGCCGGAGCGCCCCTCTCTTTCCGTCCTACAGCTTTATGTCCGTGATGGTCTTTCCTTCGCAGGGGACCACGGTCTTTTTGCCCTTGTAATTCACGATGAGGTCCTTCGCCTCCTCGTTCTTGCTGTAAACCAGCAGCCTGTCCTTCTCTATCTGTGTCACATACAGGCCGTTCTCCGCTATCTCATACACGGGATAGCCCTGCTTCCAGAGTATATCCGTCAGCTTTTTGGCCAGCTCTTTGTAGTCCGCCACTCTGTAGATGTAGCCCATGCCGTACCGGCCCCCGGCAGGCCCCGACGGGAACAGCAGCTTTTCGGGGGCATCGCCGCCCTCCACGCTCTCAAACCGGTCCACGTCCACCACGATGATCCGGCCGCCTGCCCGGGCCCACCCGGCCAGCTTTTCGGCCAGGTCGGTCTCCATGATGCGGCCGTGGGCAACTACGAGCACCCTGTTCCGGTCAAGAGCGCCCCGGAGAGCCATGGATTCGTCCACGAAATCGTAGTCAACATAGTCCCTCAGGATCCCGGCTTTTTTCAGGAAGTCGTCCCACTGCATCACCATCTGCACGTCGGGATACCACAGGGCCACGGGCACCACCGGTTTGGTGTGGAACAGATATTTGAAATGCTTTCTCTGCTGTTCCAGGGTCTTGTCGGCGCCGGTGACGTTGGTGTTGTAGTCGTGGAGCTGGTCCGCCCCGGAGGCGGTGGCGTTGTAGATGCGGGCGGGAATGCCGTAGAAGTCTTCCAGGCCCGCAGGCTCAAAGCCAAAGAGGGCTCCGTAGAATTTGCCGGAGCTGGCCACCCAGCGGGTGACCGTCAGGTTGGCGGCATAGTCGGAGGCCTCGTTGGTGATGCGGACCCCGGCCCCGTATTTGGCCGCCACCCGGCACTGGTCGGCAAAGTGGCCCCCCAGCTCCGCGGCGGAGTGGCCGCCGGTGCAGAGATAGACGTCCGTATCTCCCACTATTTCCCGGGTGGTCCCGATCCACCACTCGGACAGGTCTGTCATGCAGCCCCGGTACCAGTCGGTGAAGTCCAGATAGCGGCGGCGGGTGTCGGGAGAGGCGAATATGTTTTCCCTGTAAGCCTTGATCTCCGCCTCGCTGTTGAAGGGATAGTCCGCTTCGTCAAAGGAGGCGAAGGAGGTGTGCCAGGCCTTGTTGAGGGCCCCTATGGTCCCGTATTTCTTCTCGGCGTATTTTCTGAAGTCCGCCCGGGCGTAGTCGTCTCCGCACCAGAAGCCCAGGTGGTTGTGATATTCCCCGGGCACGCCGAAGGTCCAGCCGCCGCCGGACACGGAGTAGATGGCTTCGCCGTAGTCGCCCTGGATGCCCAGCAGCACCGATTCCACCACTCCCGTCTTGCCGTAGCGCTCCCAGAAGGCTTCCAGAAAACGCCGTATATAGGGCTTCAGATATGGGTTCCACAGGCTCTCTATCTTGCTGTCGATGCCATGCTCCAGGCAGCGGCAGGGCACGTGCTCCTCCGAAGCCCGGAACCAGCCGGGGGTGGAATAGGCGGGGCTCAGGATGAGAAAGGGCACCCACTTCAGGCCGTATTTCTGCAACACCTCCACCTGGGCGTCATATTGGCTCCAGTCCCAAACCCCCTTTTCCTTTCCTTCCACGCTTTCCCAGGTGACGTAGGTCTCTATGCTGGTGACCCCCAGGCCGCGGAAAATGAGAGCCTGGGCCTCGGTGGCGTTGTTGCCGAAGCAGTAGCTCATACCGGCGGGAGGGGCCGGGGCGTTCCTGCCCAGGTCCTCCGAAAGCCTTTTCAGGATCTCATCGGGGTCCTTGATATCGGGGGAATCCGGCTCTTCGTTCCAGACCTCTATCCTTGAGACCAGTATGTCGTTCTGGATGTTGATACGCATATTGTTCCCGGCATTCATTTTCTTTCCCTTGGGGTCAAAGGCGCCGAAACGCCCCGGGATCCGCTGCCAGTCATCGCTCTCCAATACGGCAAAGCCCTTGCCCGGGGTATAAGGCTGGTTGGCGCCGGTATGGGTGATCCCCACGAAGCTCCATTTGCTCTCATTGCAGAGCAGGTCCACCACCACCCAGGCGTCCGGGGCGATGGACGAGGGGTCGTCAAAGGCAAAATACAGAAAGCTGCTGCCCTCCTTGAGGCGCCAGCAGTCCCTGCCGGCCGCCCGTTCCAAGGTGTATTGACCGTCGCCCACGTTGGTCATGGTCATGCCCTTCTGCTGTGTGGGAGTGATGAAGGCGGCGGGCTCCGCCGCCTGCAGCGCGCAGGCTGCCAGCGCGAACAGTAATACCAAAATGATTCTCGTCACTTTTCAGGTCTCCTTATCCAAAGGGGCGCCGGAGCGCCCCTCTCTCTCTTTTTTCTACAGCTTTATGTCCGTGATGGTCTTTCCTTCGCAGGGGACCACGGTCTTTTTGCCCTTGTAGTTCACGACGAGGTCCTTCGCCTCTTCGTTCTTGCTGTAAACCAGCAGGCGGTCTTTTTCTATCTGGGTCACGTAAAGGCCGTTCTCCGCTATCTCATACACGGGATAGCCCTGCTTCCAGAGTATCTCCGTCAGCTTGACGGCCAGCTCTTCTCTGTCGGCTACGCTGTATACGTAGCCCTTTCCGAAGCTGCCGCCGGGACGGCCGTCGGGAAACAGCAGGTCCTCGGGGGCGCCGGTCCCCTCCACGCTTTGGAACCTGTCCACGTCCAGCACTATGATCCTGCCGCCCTGCTTTGCCCATTCCGCCAGCTTTTCGGCCACGGCGGTCTCCATGATATAGCCGTAGGTAACGACCAGTATCTTGTTCCGTGCAAGGGCGCCCCGGAGGATCATGGTGTCGTCCACGAAATCAAAGTCAAAGTAGTCTCTCAGCTCCCCGGCCTTTCTGAGAAAGTCGCCCCACTTCATCACCATCTGCGCGTCGGGATACCACAGGGCTATGGGCACCACCGGCTTGGTGTGGAACAGGTATTTGAAATGCTTTTTCTGCTGCTCCACGGTCTTCTCGCTGCCTGTCACGTTGGTGTTGTAGTCGTGGAGCTGATTGGCTCCGGAGGCAGTGGCGTTGTAGATGCGGGCGGGAATGCCGTAAAAATCCTCGCTGCCCGCGGGCTCAAAGCCGAAGAGGGCGCCGTAGAACTTGGCGGAGCTGGCCACCCAGCGGGTCACCACCAGGTTGTCCCGGTAGTCGGAAGCCTCGTTGGTGATGCGGACCCCCGCCCCGTGCCTGGCAGCCACCCGGCACTGGTCGGCAAAATGGCCTCCCAGCTCCGCGGCGGAATCGCCGCCGGTGCAGAGATAGATATCGGTCTTCTTGCCGAAGACCTCCCGGGTGTTTGCGATCCACAACTCCGCCAGGTCTGTCATGCTGCCCCGGTACCACTCTACAAAGTCCAGATAATGCCGCCGGGTCTCCGGCTTTTCGAACAGCCCTTCCCTGTAAGCCTTGATCTCCGCCTCGCCGTTGAAGGGATAGTCCGCCTCCTCGAAGGAGCCGTAGGAGGCGCGCCAGGCCTTGTTCAGGGCGCCTATGGTCTTGTACTTTTTCTCCGCGTATTTTCGGAAGTCCGCCCGGGCGTAGTCGTCTCCGCACCAGAAGCCCATGTGGTTGTGGTATTCCCCGGGGACGTTGAAGGTCCAGCCGCCTCCGGTCACGGAGTAGATGGCTTCGCCGAAGTCCCCCTGTATGCCCAGCAGCACCGATTCTATGACGCCGGTATCGCCGTAGCGCCGGGCAAAGGCCTCCAGGAAACGCCTTATATACGGCTTCAGATATGGGTTCCACAGGCTCTCTATCTTGCTGTCCTCGCCGTGCTCCAGGCAGCGGCAGGGCACGTGATCCTCCGAAGCCCGGAACCAGTCCGGCGTGGAATAGGCGGGGCCCAGGATGAGAAAGGGCACCCATTTGAGGCCGAATTTCTGCAATATTTCCACCTGGCGGTCCCATTCGGACCAGTCCCACTCTCCTTTGCCTTTTCTCTCCACGCTCTCCCAGGTCACGTAGCTCTCTATGCTGGTAACGCCCAGGCTGCGGAACATGACGGCCTGGGCTTCGGTAACGTTGTTGCCGAAGCAGTAGCTCATGCCCGGCGCAGGCTCGGGCGCCAGGTCCTTCATCTTTTCCTCTATCAATTCTTTGGGGTCTGTAATATCCGACATATCCGGTTCCTCGTTGTATATCTCCACCTTTGCTATGAATATATTGTCTCCGCCCAAATACAGGCGCATGTTGTTGCCGTAGTTCATGGCGCCGCCCCCGGGGTCAAAGCCCGCCATGCGGAGGGCGTAGCGGCGCCACCCTCCGGATTCGACTATGCCCAGGCTGTCGGCTTTGTTGTAGAGGGTAGAGGAGCTTACGTGCGCGAGCTCCACAGGGCCGATGTAATTGCCGCTGTAAAAGGCTTCGATGACCACCCAGGCGCCGGGGGCTACGGCCGCGGGATCGTCGAAGGAATAGTACAGGTATTCGCTGCCCTCCTTCAGACTCCAGCATTCCCTGCCGTCGATCATGCCGGCGGTCCATTCCCCGTCCCCGGAGTTGGTCATATTCATACCCCGCCTTTCCGAGGGCGTGATGAAGGCCACAGGCTCCGCCGCAGCACACAGCGCCGAAGCGGCCAACACAAACAGCATCACCAAAAGTATCTTGTTCATACAGGGATCTCCCGGGCAAGAGGCCCCGGCGGCGGGGCCTCCCCTTCTACAGCTTGATATCCGTTATGGTTTTTCCTTCGCAGGGGACCACGGTCTTCTTGCCCTTGTAGTTGATGATGATATCCCGGGCTTCCTCGTTCTTGCTGTATACCAGTATCCTGTCCTTTTCTATCTGGGTGGAGTAGAGGCCGTTTTCCGCTATCTCATACACGGGATAGCCCAGCTTCCACAGTATCTCCGTCAGCTTCACTGCCAGCTCTTCGTAGTCGGCCACGCTGTAGATATAGCCCTTGCCGTACTGTCCGCCGGGTCTTCCCTTGGGGAACAGCAGCCTTTCGGGGGAGTCGGCGCCTTCCACGCTTTCGAATCTGTCCACGTCCACCACGATGATCCGGCCTCCGGACCGGGCCCAATCTGCCAGCTTTTTGGCCACGTCGTTCTCCATGATGTAGCCGTGGGCTATCACCAGTATTTTGTTCCGGGCGAGAGCGCCCCGGCGGGCCATGGATTCGTCCACGAAGTCGTAGTCAAAGTAGTCTCTCAGCACCTCTGCCTTCTGGAGGAACTTGTCCCACTGCATCACCATCTGCATGTCGGGATACCACAGGGCTATGGGCACCACGGGCTCTGTGTGGAACAGATACTTGAAGTGCTTTCTCTGCTGGTCCATGGTCTTTTCGCTGCCTATGACGTTGCTGTTGTAGTCATGGAGCTGATGGGCGCCGGAAGCGGTGGCGTTGTAGATGCGGGCGGGAATGCCGTAAAAGTCCTCCGAGCCCGCAGGCTCAAAGCCGAACAGGGCGCCGTAAAACTTGCCGGAGCTGGCCACCCAGCGGGTGACGGTCAGGTTGGTGGCGTAGTTGGAGGCCTCGTTGGTAATGCGGACGCCGGCCCCGTATTTGGCCGCCACCCGGCACTGGTCGGCAAAGTGGCCGCCCAGCTCCGCCGCGGAGTGTCCGCCGGTGCAGAGATAGATGTCCGTATCCTTGCCGAAGACCTCCCGGGTGGTCTTTATCCACCATTCGGACAGGTCGGTCATGCTGCCCCGGTACCAGTCCGTAAAGTCCAGATATCTGCGCCGGGTGTCGGGAGAGGTGAATATATTCTCTCTGTAAGCCTTGATCTCCGCCTCGCTGTTGAAGGGGTAGTCCACCTGGCCGAAAGAGGCGTAGGAGGTGTGCCAGGCCTTGTTGAGGGCGCCTATGGCCCCGTATTTCTTCTCCGCATATTTTTTGAAGTCCTCCCGGGCATAGTCGTCGCCGCACCAGAAGCCCAGATGGTTGTGATATTCGCCGGGCACGTTGAATGTCCAGCCGCCGCCGGACACGGAGTAGATGGCCTCGCCATAGTCCCCCTGGATGCCCAGCAGCACCGACTCTATGACGCCGGTGTCGCCGTAGCGCTCCCGAAAGGCAGTGAGGAAGCGGCGTATATAAGCCTTAAGATAGGGGTTCCACAGGCTCTCTATCTTGCTGTCCGTGCCGTGCTCCAGACAGCGGCAGGGCACGTGCTCGTCGGAAGCCCTGAACCAGCCGGGAGTGGAATAGGCGGGGCTCAGTATGAGGAAGGGTACCCACTTGAGGCCGTATTTCTGCATGACCCGCACCTGATGGTCCCACTGGGACCAATCCCAGGTGTCTTTTTCCTTGCCTTCCACGCTCTCCCAGGTCACGTAGCTCTCTATGCTGGTGACTCCCAGGCTCTTGAACATCACCGCCTGGGCCTCGGTCACGTTGTTGCCGAAGCAGTAGCTCATGCCCGGCGCGGGCTCCGGGCTGATATCCTTCATCTTATCCGCGACCATTTCGTTGGGGTCTGTAATGTCTGTCATATCAGGCTCCTCATTCATTATCTCCACCCGTGAAACGAGTATATCTCCTCCGCCTATGGAAAGGCGCATATTGTTGCCGTAGTTCATGGTGCCGCCCTCGGGGTCGTAGCTGTTCATCCGGAGAGCGTAGCGGCGCCACACCCCGGATTCGGCGATGCCGAAGCCGTCGGACTTGTTGTAGAGGGAAGAGGAGCTCACGTGCATCAGCTCCACAAAGCCTACGTAGGCGCCGGTGTAATAAGCGTCGATGACTACCCAGGCGCCGGGGGCCACCGACCCGGGGTCGTCAAAGGAATAATAGAGGAATTTGCTGCCGTCCCTGAGGCGCCAGCATTCCCTGCCGCCCACCGTGTCCACGGTCCACTCTCCGTCGCCGGCGTTGGTCATATCCATGCCGTTTTTCTCCGACGGGGTAATGGACATGACCGGCGACGCAGCATACAGCGCCCCGGGAAGCAGGACGCACACAAGCAGTATGAGCAATAATCTGGTCATGAGTCACCTCTCTCGCATATGGTATATATCTATTATATCACACCCGGCCCCCGGGAGACGAAAAACTCCCGAAAACTTTTTCCGTCAGGAGGGCGCCTGCTCCGGGACAAAAAAAACTGCCCCGAAGGGCAGTCTGTGAGAGCGCTTAGTTCTGTCCGCCGATATCCCAGCCGGCTTCGCACATGAAGGAATTGTCCCAACCGTTCAGGTTGCCTTCCCAGTAAGCGGGCCAGTTGAAGTCCCAGATGTTGGTGCCGATGTTTCTCTCGCACTTCCACAGCTGAGCGTGACCGTCGGCAAACACGGCGTTCACAGCCAGAGGAGCCTGATGGGCGATGCCGTTCTGCTCCTTGGACTTGTGGTAAGCCATCCACTCATGCCACACGGCAAACTGAGCGGGCTTCTTGATGACGCCGGAATTGACGTCGGAGCGATAGGTGTCCTGACACAGGCAGAAGCGATAGCAGGTGGTGGTCAGGTCGTTGATACCCTTGCCCAGGTTGGAGGCCTTCCAGTCGGCGGAAGGGCAGAAGAACAGATTGATGTTCTTCATGTAGGGCATCATGGCGTTCTGCACGATGAGATAGTGCAGGGTGTAGCCGTGCATGCTGGCCACGTAGTCGGCGTTGCCGGCGCCGCTGCCGACTCTCGCAGGCATGGTGGAGGAGAAGTAGGGATACAGGCCCGCGTAGAAGGAGGGCATGAATTCATCCCAGTCGGAGCAATACATGGCTGTGGCAGTGCCTATCTGCTTGAAGTTGGAGAGGCACTGGGTCTGGCGCGCCTTTTCTCTGGCCTGGGCAAATACGGGGAAGAGTATTGCCGCCAGAATGGCGATGATAGCGATGACTACCAAAAGTTCGATGAGTGTAAAACCTTTTTTCATGGCTTTCTCCTTGAGTATTTATAGTTGCAGCCTTTTCCGGCTGCAAGATATCATATATTACGACCGGTTTCACGGAGCCGGTGTTCCATTTTTTTAGTCTCAGAAGAGCCCGTCTATGACCCCGTCGTCGGACACGGTGATCCGGCAGGCGGCCGGCTCCTTGGGCAGCCCGGGCATGGTGAGTATCTTGCCGGCGTAGGCCACTACGAACCCGGCGCCGCCGCAGGGCTTGAAGCCCGATATGTTCACCTCAAAGTCCCGGGGCCTGCATATGAGGGCGGGATCGTCGGAAAAGGAATACTGGGTCTTGGCGATGCACACCGGCAGACGCCCCAGGCCCGCCTTTTCTATCTGCTCCGCCTGCTCCAGGGCCCGGGGGGAAAACAGGGCTCTTTTGGCCCCGTAGATCTGCCTGGTCACCCGGTCCGTCTTTTCGGTGACGGACAGGCTGTCCTCGTAGGTGAAGCGCAGAGACTCCGGCCCCTCATGCTCCTCCAGGAGACGGGCCAGCTCCAGAGCCCCTTCGCCGCCTTTGGCGTGGACCTCGGACAGGGACCAGCGGACCTGCTCGGCGGCCAGCAGGCGGCCCAGCTCCTCCAGCTCTTCCGGAGTGTCGCCGGGGAAACGGTTCACGGCCACAAAGGGCTCCAGACCGAAGGAACGCACGTTTTCTATGTGCTTGCGCACGTTGTCAAAGCCTCTCTCCAGAGCGGCAGTGTCCGGCCGGGACAGCTCGGTCCTGGCCACGCCGCCGTGATACTTGACGGCTCTCACCGTGGCCACCAGCACCGCGGCGTGGGGCACCAGAGACGCCTTGCGGCATTTGATGTTGACGAATTTTTCCAGTCCCAGATCGGAGCCAAAGCCTCCCTCGGTGACTACCCAGTCCCCCAGCCTCAGAGCCGTCTCCGTGGCTATGAGGGAGTTGCAGCCGTGGGCTATGTTGGCAAAGGGGCCTCCGTGGACAAAGGCGGGAGTGCCCTCTATGGACTGCACCAGATTGGGCTTGATGGCGTCCTTCAGCAGGGCTGCCATGGCCCCCTCCGCCTGCAGGTCGCCGCAGGTCACGGGCTCCCCCTTCCGGTCAAAGGCCACGATGATCCGGGCCAGCCGCCGCTTCAGGTCCGCAAGATCCCGGGAGAGGCAAAAGAGAGCCATGACCTCCGAGGCGGTGGTGATCTCAAAGCCGCTTTCCCGCTCCACGCCGTTGGACTTGCCCCCCAGACCGGCGGTGATGCGCCGCAGGCCCGGTCGTTCATGTCCATGGCCCGCTTGAAGGTGACGGCAGCCGGGTCTATGTCCCGGGCGTTGCCCTGATACATGTGGTTGTCCAGCATGGCAGCCAGCAGATTGTGGGCGGCGCCGATGGCGTGGATGTCACCGGTAAAGTGCAGGTTGATGTCCTCCATGGGCAGCACCTGGGCCCACCCGCCTCCGCAGGCGCCTCCCTTGACCCCGAAGCAGGGACCCAGAGAGGGCTCTCTCATGGCTATCACGGACTTTTTGCCCAGACGGCGGAAGGCGTCCGCCAGACCTATGAGAGTGGTGGTCTTGCCCTCGCCCGCCGGCGTGGGAGTGATGGCGGTGACTATGACCAGCCGGCCCCTGCGGGGCATGTCCCTGACGCACAGAGGGTCGATCTTGGCCTTGTCTCTGCCGTAGCGGCACACGAATTCCGGGGCTATACCCAGACCTGCGGCCACCCGGTCTATGTCCTCTGTCCGGGCGGAATGGGCTATCTCTATGTCAGTCAGCAAATCGATTCTCCTTGAAGACCATAATATATTACCGCTATATATTACACACCTTATTATTATACAATTTTTGAGCGGGTTTTTCAAACCTCAGGGGAAAAGAGGGAGACAGCGGGGGCAAAGCCCTCCGGGGGACAAGGGCGGTGATGAGGGCGGCGGACCCCGGCGGTCAAGCGGAACAACCCCGCGTCATCTCGGCGGCCAATTCAGACGTCATCTCGGCGGTTTTCCCGAGGGGAAAACCGGTAAGAGATCCCCTTCAGACTGTCGGAAAGGCCCCGGAACAGCGGTCTGCCTGCCGCCGCGGAAAGTATGTTTTGTCCCGTTGGGCATGTCCGTAGCCGTGGCTCGCGGCTTCGTGACAGGGGATTTCTTACCGCCTCTTACAGAGGCGCCGAAATGACGTTGAGTTTGAACGGGACAAGAGGCGGCTGGTGGGAGGGACCGTATCGCGGGGCGGACGAGAGGTGTAGTCGAGCGCTTTTTGTCCCGTTGGGCCGGTCCATAGCCGGAGGCTCGCGGCTTCGTGACATCCCGGCGGCCGATCCAGACGTCATCTCGGCGGTTTTCCCCCAGGGAAAACCGGTAAGAGATCCCCTTCAGACTGTCGGAAAGGCCACGGCACAGCATCATATTCACCGCCGGGAGAAAGTCTGTTTTGTCCCGTTGGGCCGGTCCGCAGCCGGAGGCTCGCGTTTCCACTACAGGGGACTTCTTACCGGTGAGGGCTTGAGGAGCCCTCACCGCCGAAGTGACGTCGAAAGTGAACGGGACAACGCGCGCCCCGATTCACGTCACCCCGGCCCCTCCGCCGTCATCCCAGCGCCCGAAACGCAGTGAGGGCGTTGGAGATCTGTGGGGGCACCGATGCCGCAGGCATTGGGGGGGCCACGCGG